>CBHEUU010000845.1:0-2016 GCA_965990355.1 uncultured Chitinophagaceae bacterium | reverse complement strand
AAAAAACAAATCATTCTTCCTGGCCAGCGCAGCAAGCTTTTCCAGGTTTATTCCTTTATCGAATTTTGTCCAGACAGTCATTCCGCCTTCAGGCTTGCGGAATTCAACGGCATGATTTAACTGACTTGTCAGCAGGTCACAAAATTTATCCCTTCTATCCTGGTACACACTCACTGTTTTTCTCAAACTGCGTTGAACAGTTCCATCATTCAGCAATTCCGCCATCGCATTTTCCAGGATATGATCACCCTGCCGGTCGAGGATAAGCCTTACCCTTGAAAGATGATCAATCACATTTTGCGAAGCAGCCAGGTAACCTAACCTGAAAGCCGGGGAAAAGGTTTTGCTGAATGAACCGCAATAGATCACCATACCTTGTTCATCTGCACTGGCCAGCGGCAAAAGAGGTTTTCGTTTATAATGAAAATCAAAATCGTAATCGTCTTCGAAAATGATAAAGCCATATTCTTCCGATAGCTTAAGCAATTCCAGCCGCCTGTCCATTCTTAAAGACACGGTAGTGGGATAATGATGATGCGGTGTTACATACACCATCCGCACTTTTCTTCTTTTACATATTTTTTTCAGCTCATCTACTATCAATCCGTTTTCATCAACAGGAATGCCCACCAGTTTTGCACCTGCATGAGTAAAATTTGTTTCTGCCCTGCCCCAACCGGGTATGCCCGCTACAACTATATCGTCTGGATCAATCAATCCGTTGCAAACAAGATTGATCGCCATAACAGTTCCCCTCGCTGTTAAAATATTATTCTCCGTTGTTTTTAATCCGCGTGTCTGGTTCAGGTAAACAGACAATGCTTTTTTAAAAGCAACCGATCCGCCCGGGTAACTGTAACTTCCGTATTTATTATAGAGGCTGCCCCTTGTAAGTTGTGAGCGGTATGCCCTGTACAATTCTTTCAGAGGAGCGAGGCTGGGATCAGGGAATCCATCATCCAAATGAAACTTTCCGGAAACGATAACCGGCCCCTGATTAAAATAAGATCGGGAACTTACTTCGAAACCGGAAACAAGCAATGCCTTTTTTACAGTGGCTGCTTTTAAAGGCATTGGCTGAAGTTCGGGCAGATGCGAAGCAACAAAAGTTCCTTTACCAACATGACTTTCCAGCCAGCCCTGCATTTCCAACTCCTGGTAGGCTTTGGAAATAGTAAGACGGTTGATATTCAACAATGCCGCGAGTTCCCGGGAAGCCGGCAGCCTGTCTCCTGCTGATAATTTCCCGTTCCGTATAAATGCCTGGATATTATCTGCGAGTTGCAGATAAATGGCCTTTCGGGATGAATTCAGCCGGATACCCGAAAACAATGCATTCAAAATTGGACTATCCATTTTGTTTAAATTGGATTACAAAGGTAATCCAATTACGAGGTAACTTTATAAAAAAACAAAACCAATGTTCACCCCGCATAGTTTCAGATTTGAAGGAAAAGAAGGGAAAGTATCTTTTATGAAGCGTTATAGCTTTGCAACGATCATCACAACCATCAATGAAATTCCCGTGGCAACGCACTTGCCTTTCGTTATAAATGACACCGGCGACAGATTGACATTAAGCTCTCATTTCTCAGCAGCCAATAAACAGGCACAGCAGATAACAGGGAACACTTCCCTGGTTATCTTCAACGGGCCTCATGCCTATATTTCACCACGGCATTACGACAAAGAATTAAGTGTGCCCACCTGGGATTATATTGCAGTGCATGCGTATGGTAAAGCCAGGATCATCGAAGACACGGCTTCCAAACTGAATCTCCTCGAACAGATGATCGGGTCTTTTGAGCAGGAGTACATGAAGCAATGGAAAACCCTTCCCGATCAGTTCAAATTCAATATGCTGAAAGGGATCATTGCATTTGAGATCGAAGTAACCGTGTTGGAGGGGCAAAAGAAACTGAGCCAGAATAAAACAGTTACTGAACGCCAACGGATCGTAAAACACCTGGAAGAAAATGCCGGCAGCGTTGAACACGAACTGGCCCAATATATCAG
>CBHEUU010000844.1:0-2017 GCA_965990355.1 uncultured Chitinophagaceae bacterium | reverse complement strand
TAAAGATGGTGATGATGATATATCGGTTCGCCGCAACAGGATCAGGGATGTTAAAGCATATGGAGGAAACCGTTATAGCTATAATTATAACAACGATAATTTCAACTCCATGGTTTTTGACTCCAATCGTCCTATGCTTGGGGTTACAACAGAAAAAGTAGAGAAGGGCGTTGAAGTGCGGGAAGTGACAAAGGGCAGTGCTGCAGAAAAAATAGGTCTGAAAAAAGGTGATATCATTACCAAAATTGATGATAAGACAATAGACTCTCCTGATGATCTGTCTGCTGCCATCAAGAAACATAAAGTAGGTGAGAAAGTAACAGTAGGCTTTCTCCGTGATAAAAAAGAAATGAAAGAAACGGCCGAACTGAGTAAATGGAAAGGTGTCTCAGTTTATAGTGCCTCACCCAATTTCGATATTGACCTGGGTGATCTTAATATGAACCTTGGTAAGATCAGGGTTCCTTCCACCCCCCATCTGAATAATTTAGGCGTAGGCGGCTGGAGCTGGTCAGGCACTGGTGGTCCCAAGTTGGGCCTGTCTGTTCAGGATTCAGAAGATGGAAAGGGTGTGAAAGTGCTTGATGTAGATGAAGATGGCAATGCTGCCAAGAGTGGTATCAAGGAAGATGATGTGATCACTGAAATAGACGGTAAAGCCGTGAACAGCGCTGATGAAGTAGCCAAAATTGTTCGCGATAGCCGTGAAAAAGTGAGCATCAGTGTGAAATTGGCAAGGGGAGGAAAAACTGAAACTGTGGAAGTGAAAATCCCCCGCAGATTGAAAACCACCGACCTCTGATTTATTATGTGCATTTTATAGTTTAGTAAGACCCTCCTGTTCTCAGGAGGGTCTCTTTTTGCCCCTGCTTTGCCCGCCAAAATGGTTTACTTTTGCTGATTCTTAACCATGGCGGATCAATCTACATACGAAATCGTGATAGGGCTGGAAGTGCATGCCCAGCTTCTGACCAGGAGCAAATTATTTTGTGGCGACAGTATTGAATACGGTGCACCTCCCAACACGCAGGTAAGCCCTGTTACACTGGGCCATCCCGGTACTCTTCCCAAAATGAATAAAAAGGCCATTGAATATGCAATCCGTATGGGACTGGCCTGTCATTGCGAGATAGAGCGCTCGAATTATTTTGCCCGTAAAAACTATTTCTATCCTGATCTTCCCAAAGGATACCAGATCTCACAGCATACCACTCCCATCTGCAAAGGCGGGTATATTACTATTAAGCCGGGCAATGAAAAAAGGACCATCCGTCTCAACCGCATTCACCTGGAGGAGGATGCAGGAAAAAGTCTGCATGACGTGGATGAGCTCAATACCTGCATTGATTACAACAGGGCAGGCACACCATTGATTGAAATAGTGAGTGAGCCTGATCTGCGAAGTGCTGAAGAAACTGTAGCTTATCTCACCGAGTTAAGAAAACTGGTAAGATACCTCGATGTATGTGATGGTAATATGGAAGAAGGAAGCCTTCGCTGTGATGTAAATATCTCTGTGCGCAAAAAAGGAGATCAGCGATTGGGGACCAAGGTGGAAGTAAAAAATCTTAACTCCATCAGGAATGCGAAAAGAGCGGTGGAAGCAGAAGCTGCAAGACTGATCGGGTTGATGGAAAAAGGCGAACCCATTCTTCAGCAAACAAGAAGTTTTGATGCGGATAAAGGAACCACGTTTTCTATACGCGATAAAGAAGATGCAGATGATTACCGGTATTTTGCCGATCCCGATCTTACGCCTTTTCAACTCGAAGAATCTTTTATAGCTGCAATAAAAGAAAGCCTCCCTGTGTTGCAGGAAGACCGGGTAAAAAAATATACAACAGAATGGAGCCTGCCGGAATATGATGCGCGTGTGCTGACAGAAGAAAAGGAACTGGCTGATTATTTTGAAAATCTCACCAACCATACTTCCCTTTATAAAGCTGCGGCCAACTGGATACTTGGCCCGGTGAAATCATGGTTGAATGAGCATAACAAAGCAATCAATGATTTTCCT
>CBHEUU010000843.1:0-2024 GCA_965990355.1 uncultured Chitinophagaceae bacterium | reverse complement strand
AAAAGTATATCCGGAGAACCGGACTGACCAGTCTCAAAATATATGCGGGCGGCAATAATCTATTTACCCGCACCAGTTTCAGAGGGTATAATCCTGAAGCGACTACCGGTTCGGTGCTGACCAATGGTCAGAGTACTTCTAATTATCCTGTAGCGCGGACCTTCATCATCGGGTGCAACATCATTTTATAAAAGCCAAAGCGACCAACATGAAAAAAATCTTTTTATATACCATAGTGATTTTATTTACAGCTGCCTGTACAAAGCAACTCGATCAACGACCGATCACCGATAAAGAACTGGGGAAGTTTCTGACCACAGAGACAGAGGTTGAAGAATACGTTACTGCTACCTATGCGGCATTACAGTCGAATGGCCTTTATGGACTCTATTTGCCAGCGATGTGTGAGATCCCGTCTGACAACACATACGATGAAGTACCGGCTAATGATGCTGCTATTTATGGGGATATGGATGAATTCAAGACTGTTCCGGTGAATGGTATGATCGCCGATAACTGGAAAGCAAGTTATGTAGGCATACAACGTTGTAATGTGGTGCTTGACGGGATCGATGATGTTGCCTTTACCAGCGAAGTGACCAAAAAATCGCGCACAGGAGAAATGAAATTTATCCGGGCGCTGTTGTACTTCAACCTGGTGCAGCTCTACGGCGATGTGCCGTTAGTGATGGAAGCCACCACCGATCCGAATGTTTATTTTGGTAAAGGCCGTCAGCCGGTGGAGGAAGTGTATGGGCAGGTGGTGAAGGACCTTACCGAATCGATCGAACAATTACCGGTTGCAACCAATCAGCCAGGCCGCGTTGTGAAGACTGCTGCACAGGCTTTGCTCGGAAAGGTTTACCTCGTCCGCAAGGATTATGCAAATGCCAAAAAGCAATTAGATGCGGTGGTCAATTCAAATATACATACGCTTGTGCCTGTGACTGATATTTTTTCGCTTGCCAATGAAAATAATAAGGAGATCATTTTTGCGGCACAGTTCGCTTCCGGTATCAATAGCAATACGGAAGGTAGTATCATGTATCAGCAATTCTCTCCATCCGGAACGGTCAGTGCAGCGAAAGGTCATAATCTTCCCACCAAGGAATTGTATGGTCAATACACATCGGCAGATGCCCGCAAGGGAGTGTATATAGCACTTACTCCAGGTGGCGTTCCTTATAACAATAAGCTGAAGAAGCCAACCGTCATCACCGATGGAGGAAGTGATGTGGTGGTGCTTCGATATGCTGATGTGTTGCTGATGCAGGCGGAAGTGGAAAATGAACTGGAGAATATAATACCGGCACAACAAGCGCTCAATAAAGTACGGACCAGGGCGAACCTGGACAATACGACGGCTGCTGATCAAGCTGCGTTGCGGGTGGCTATTGAATTGGAAAGAAGACTTGAATTGATCGGGGAAGGGTATCGCTGGCTGGACCTGCTCAGGACTGGCAAAGCCATTGAAACGATGAATGCCTGGTTCGTAGCGCAGAGCAAGCCGATCACTATTGCATCAAAACACCTGCTGTTTCCCGTCCCTCAAAACCAAATTGATACTGATCCATCAATTAAACAAAACCCCGGATACAATTAAGAAACGCTATGAATAAATATTGCATAATGCTGTCCATGCTGGTGTTGGCATGCAGTTCACTATCTGCGCAATCCCAAACTGATACCAGCAGGATCGGTTGGAAAAAAGGTTACCTGGATATTCATCATATCAATACAGGACGTGGTGTGTCTACTTTTTTTATCCTGCCGGATGGAACCACCATGCTGGTAGATGCCGGCGATCTGGATGATGAGCCTTACAGCGGACCGGATGCCAGAAGCTGGCCGCTGCAAGTGACGCCGCCTTATCCGGACAGCAGCAAGAATTCAGGAGAGTGGATAGCGGATTATATCAGGCAGGTTTATCCTAACATCCAGAAGATCGACTATGCCGTGATCACGCATTGTCATGGTGACCATATGGGTATGATCAAGCATGACACCAAAGTTTCGCGGAAAGG
>CBHEUU010000842.1:0-2036 GCA_965990355.1 uncultured Chitinophagaceae bacterium | reverse complement strand
ACCCGTGCCCGCATGCTTCCTCCCGCAAAAGTACGCGGCACTACTCTCGAAAAAACGGTGATCGCCGAAGGCTCCATCATCAATGCTGCAAGAATGGAAAAATGTGTGGTAGGTATCCGCTCCCGCGTGGGCCATGGGTCTACAGTGATCAATACCTATATCATGGGCAGCGACTATTATGAAACCCTGGGTGATATTGCAGATGATCAGTCGAAAGGGATTCCCCTGCTGGGTATCGGCAACGAATGCTTTATCCAGAATGCGATCCTTGATAAGAACTGCCGTATCGGAAATAACGTGTACGTCAATGGCGGTGTGCACCTGGAAAATACCGATCAGCCGCTTTATACTATTAAAGATGGTATCGTAGTGATCAAAAAAGGTGCGATCCTTCCCAATGGATTTTCTATAGGTGGGGAATAGGTTATAAGGTTCAAAAGTTTAAGAATTTTAGAGGTTTAAAAGTTGGGATTACCAGGCTTTTAAACCTCTTGATTTTTTAAAATAAACCTTTCCCGGGAAATGTGTACATTTTACATATTATCTGTATCTTTCCTCCTTCGGCGGACGGCGACGGCCTCTGCCAATGTTTAAAACAGCGATTGCTTATGTCAACTTCATTCACGGGGATCAAACCCCGGTTAAGCCTGGCCCAGATCATCAACATGAGTGTAGGCTTCTTCGGCATCCAGTTTGGCTGGGACCTTCAACGCGCCAATATGGGCAGGATCTATGAAAACCTTGGTGCGAACCCCGAGGAAGTTCCCCTGCTTTTCCTGGCCGCCCCGCTTACCGGGCTGATCGTACAACCCATTATCGGTTACCTCAGCGACAGGACCTGGCATCCACGATGGGGAAGACGGAGGCCTTATTTCATGATAGGAGCTATATTAAGTTCTATCGCGCTTATATTCATGCCACACAGCAGCGCTTTATGGATGGCCGCCGGTTTGCTTTGGATACTGGATACCTGCGGCAATATCGCGATGGAACCTTTCCGTGCTTTTGTAACAGATAAACTGCCCGATTCACAGGTGAACCGCGGGTTTATCATGCAAAGCCTTATGGTAGGCATTGGCGGTAGCATTGCTTCAGCTTTGCCCTGGATCATGCGCAATGTTTTTTCTGTTTCCAATACAGCTGAAAAAGGAGTGATACCGGAAAATGTAAAATGGTCATTCTATCTCGGCGCTTTCTTTTTTCTTTCGGCTGTTTTATACACGGTATTTACTACTACAGAATATCCCCCTGCTGATATTGACGAAAAGGAAAAAGAAAAAGAATCAAAAAAAGGTTTTGGTGGTGGCGTGAGAGAGATCTTCCATGCTCTTGCCAATATGCCTCCGCAAATGAAACGGGTAGCCCTTGTGCAGTTCTTTACCTGGCCTGCATTATTCCTGATGTGGTTTTATTATACCACGGCTGTTGCTATTAATGTATTTCATGGTGTGGATAATAATGATCCTGTGTATGCAAAAGGCGCCGACTTTGCCGGGCTCACATTGGCTTTTTATAATGTGGTGACTTTTTTCTTTGCATTGGTCCTTCCTTTTATTGCTGACAAACTTGGCCGTAAACTCACACACTCTTTATGTCTTTTAATAGGAGCACTTGGTTTGATCAGTGTAAGCTGGGTGGAGAATAAAAATCTTCTTTTTGTTTCAATGGCAGGTGTGGGCATTGCATGGACCAGCATTTTATCCATGCCCTATGCCATGCTGAGTGGCAGTCTTCCGCGTAATAAAGTAGGCATCTACATGGGCATCTTTAATTTCTTTATTGTATTGCCTGAGATCATTGCTTCATTGGGCTTTAAAGGAGTTATGAAGAATGTGCTTCATAATGACCGTATGCTGGCCATCCAGGTAGGTGGATTGCTGTTTATACTGGCAGCAGTATTGTGTTACCTGTTTGTCAAAGAAACCAGGCCTGCAGATGAAGAGGAAACAATTAAACTGGAAATGGAAGAACAACGTTCGATATAAACGCTTCGTTGATGTATCAAAACAATAAAAACTGGCACATGAAAAAAGCTT
>CBHEUU010000841.1:0-2037 GCA_965990355.1 uncultured Chitinophagaceae bacterium | reverse complement strand
CGATGATGGTAGAGATAGAAGGCAAAGGCATGATCGTGCCTCTTGAAAAATATGGAATTAAATTAATGAGCATCGGTTTGCTCGTGGATGAAAAAAATGCGGTTGTATGGCGCGGACCTATGGCCAGCAGCGCTATCCGCCAGTTTGTAACAGATGTATACTGGGATGAACTGGATTATATTGTAATAGATATGCCTCCCGGCACCGGCGATATCCATCTTACATTGATGCAAACCGTTCCGGTTACCGGCACGGTGATCGTTACCACTCCACAGGATGTGGCCCTGGCAGATGCGAAGAAAGGTATTGCGATGTTTGGCCAGGCACAATTGAATGTGCCGGTGATAGGACTGGTAGAAAACATGAGTTATTTCACTCCTGCAGAATTGCCTGAAAATAAATATTACATCTTTGGTAAGGACGGAGGAAAAAGACTGGCTGATGAATATGATCTTCCTTTCCTTGGTCAGATTCCCCTCGTACAAAGCATTCGCGAAGGCGGTGATAAAGGCGCACCCATCATGGTGAGCGACGATGAGATCACCAAGAAAGCATTTAAAGAATTTGCTGATCATGTAGTGAGAAGCGTATCCATGCGCAATGCGAATATGAGTACGGAAAAGCTGGTGGAAGCCGTCAGTTGACCATTTTGCAACGACCATCGTGCATTATGCAACGACCAACCGGTAGTTCTGACGAATTATTACCTTCGTCATATGTATAACCTTTCCTGCTTCAAAGAACCTGATCCCGCAACTGTCATCCAGTTTGCCAAAGAACATCCTTTTGTTTTTTTATCCGGCTGTGATAAAGACCAGCGTCCGGTAGCTACACAAGTGCCGGTGTTTGTAGATGAAAAAGATGGTAAGCTTTTTCTATCCGGTCATATCATGAAAAAAACAGACCATCAAAAGGCCTTTCTGCAAAACCCGAATGTGCTGGCTGTGTTTACCGGGCCGCACACTTATGTCAGTGCCAGCTGGTATGAAAATAAACAGCAGGGTTCTACCTGGAATTATCTCAGTGTGCATGCAAGAGGCATTATCCGTTTCCTGGACGAAGCCGCTTTGCTGAATGTATTGCAACGCACTACTGATCATTTCGAGAATAACCCTTATTCAGGAGCTAATTTCAAAGATCTTCCCAAAGAATATATCGATGGAATGATAAAAGCAATTGTTGCTTTTGAGATAGAAGTGCAATCAGTGGAACATGTATTTAAACTCAGCCAGAACAGGGATGAGAAAAGTTATGATAACATTGTTCAGAAACTGCAGGAGCAGGGTGGCGATGCAGCTGCAATAGGAGAGATGATGAAAGAACGGAAAACAAAAGTTTTTGGAGAATGAAAAAAGCGTTTTTCTTATTATTAATTCCAGTGCTGGCTTGCGGCTATGCCGGGAAAGCACCGGCTTCAATCGTTATGGACCAACAATCCGGTTTTGACAAACAGGGGCATCGTGGTTGCAGGGGCCTGATGCCAGAGAACACTATCGCCGCAATGAAGCGGGCTCTTGGTATTGGAGTGACCACGCTTGAGATGGATGTAGTGATCACTAAAGACAAGAAGGTAGTGCTTTCGCATGATCCCTGGTTCAATCACGATATAACCACTCTGCCGGATGGAAGTTTTATCCCGGAAAAAGACGAAAAGAAATATGCCATTTATCAAATGGATTATGAGCGGGTAAAAACATTCGATGTGGGATTGAAACCGAATCCCCGTTTTCCCAAACAGGAAAAACTCAAAGCGTATAAACCATTGCTGTCTGACCTGCTCGACAGTGTGAAGCAGTATATGATGACGAGCCGCCGGCCATTCCCTTATTTTAATATTGAGACCAAACTGACACCTGCAGGTGATAATATCCTCCATCCTGAACCGGCGGAGTTTGTTGAACTGCTGATGGCTGTGATCAGGGAAAAAGAGATGCAGGACCGTGTCATCATCCAGTCGTTTGATTTCAGAACACTGCGTTACCTGCATCAAAAATATCCCGAAATAAAAACGGCCATGCGTATTGAAGAAGATGATAC
>CBHEUU010000840.1:0-2041 GCA_965990355.1 uncultured Chitinophagaceae bacterium | reverse complement strand
TCCACCTACAACATCGGAGTCAGTAACAAGACTGCTTTCTTTCTTCGGTCGTGTTAACTACTCTTATCAAAGTAAATACCTCGCTACTTTCACTTTCCGTCGCGATGGTTCCACTTTGTTCTCTCCTGAACACAGGTATGGTAATTTCCCATCCATGGCATTGGCCTGGAGGGCTTCCCAGGAACCCTTCCTGGAAAATATACTGGATAAAGCCGGTATCACTGATATGAAAGTCCGTTTCAGCTATGGTACGGTTGGTAATAACCGTATCGGTGCTGATCTGTATAAGACAATGTTCAACACCAGCCAATCAAGCTATGCTTTTATCGAAGCAGTAACACCTGGCTTTGCCCCTTTGTCTTATGCCAACCCGAATATCAAATGGGAAACCACGGTATCGCGCAACCTGGGTGTTGACCTGTCGTTGTTCAACAACCGGTTGACTGCATCAGTTGACCTTTACCTGAACAATACAAAAGATCTGTTGCTGGAAGCTGTAGTGCCCTCCACTACCGGGTATACCATACAGCAACAAAATATTGGTAAAACGCAGAATAAAGGTATCGAGATACAACTGGCAGGAACGATCATCAACACCAAAGATTTTACCTGGAGCGCTAACTTCAATGCAGCAGCAAACAGGAATAAGATCGTTGATCTCGGATTTGACCCTTCCGGTGCAGCGAAGAAATCATACACAGTTTCCTCCGGCTGGATCACCAGTTCCACCTGGGACTTCCTCGTGGAAGTGGGTAAACCTATCGGCCAGTTCTATGGCTATATAACAGATGGTTTCTACACAATTGATGATTTTGATTATAACCCGGCCAACCAAACATATACGCTGAAAGCAAATGTGCCTAACAACCGCACTGTGCTGGGCAACCGCGAGCCTCAGCCTGGTGATCTCAAGTTCAAAAAACTTTCTTCCAAAGCAAGCATGCTGATTGATGAAGAAGATAAAACAGTGATCGGGAATGCACAGCCTAAACTGATCGGAGGTTTCAACCACCAGTTCATTTATAAAAGTTTTGACATGAGCATTTTCATGAACTGGGCTATTGGTGGTGACGTATACAATGCCAACCGTATCGAGTACACCACGCAATACCTCTACCGTGATAATAACATGCTTTCATTGATGAACGATCGCTGGAAATGGTATGATGATAACGGCCAACTGGTAAAAGATCCTGAGCAACTGGCCGCAATGAATGCCAATACAAAATACTGGACACCTTCAGCGGGCCAGTATGCACCACATTCATTTGCGATAGAAGATGGTTCTTTCCTGCGTATCAGCAACGTGACCCTGGGTTACTCATTGCCAGAGCGGTTGCTGCGCAAAACGAAATTCATCAGCAAACTGCGTGTGTATGCTACAGTCAACAACCTGCATACGTTTACCAGCTACACAGGTTTTGACCCTGAAGCCAATACCCGCCGTAATCCATTGACCCCTGCAGTTGATTATTCAGCATACCCGAGGAGCCGGTTTTATGTAGGTGGTATCAATATAACTTTTTAAAAACTGCTAATTCAAGCTATATGAAAAAGTCAAATCAATTAATCATAGCTGCTGTTATATTGGGCGGCAGTTTTTCTTCCTGCAAGAAATACCTGGAAGTGGAAAATCCATCTACTATTTCACAGGAAGCAGTGTTTACCAGCGTTTCTTATACCAATTCAGCTATAACAGGCGTATACGCCATGCTGGTAGGTGATAATGGTTATGGTAACCGGATCTCCTGCCTTTATCCGCAAACGGCGGATGATTTTAAAACATCGGGCAGCTATAGCCCACTTGATAGAAGAGGCATCAGTATGTATGGAGCAAGCCCTGGTAATACTGAATTGCTGAACCCCTTCCGTCAGTTCTACCGCGGTATTGAACGTGCCAATATCTGTATAAAATATATCCCGCTTTCTGATATTTATAATAATGGATCGGATGATCAGAAAAAAACAATGCGTCGTCTTTATGGTGAAGCATTGACGTTAAGAGCGCAGTTTTATTATGAACTGATACGCAACTGGGGTG
>CBHEUU010000839.1:0-2047 GCA_965990355.1 uncultured Chitinophagaceae bacterium | reverse complement strand
AAGTAAACCAGCCTTTAATTGTTCCTATTTCATATACGTTCACCAGCAACAGGAACGGAATAAAGAAAACAAGGGCGGTTCCCCTCGTTTTCTTCAGGACCATTATGCTTACAACAAAAGCCAACAGTTCAAACCAATGAAATAATTTCATCAAATACTACCTGTTTATTGATTATAATAATCTTTGGCCAGTGTCGCACCTTTACATTCTGAAAGAGGCAGTGGAGGGCATAAGGTTCCTTCGTTAAGAACAACCGTAAGTGCTGCAACCCGCTTGGTTCGGGGATCAATTACGTCTGTTTGCACGCCATCGATATCTTCCGTAGCCACAATCAGAATAGAGTGTATCTTTTTCGTGCTACCCACTAATTCACGTAGCCTTGCAGGAGCATGCGGATCATTTTTTTTATACATTATATAGTAGTAACGGAAACCAGAGACCTTGCTTGGCCGGTCAGTCCTTGCTGCCAGGTAAGCATTTATTTCGTCCTCAAACTTTCTTACTCTTTTTATATCGAACCAGCAGCTTCCAGCATCGTAGCGTTTCCCGAAAATGCCTGCCCTTCTCATCCGTTTCCATCTCTTATCTCTGTAACGCTTTATCATAGCTTCCGCATCTGGCTGTGGCAGAGAATTCTTATCATCTAATACTTTGTCTGGTGAAACAGGTGTCAACACTTTTGTTGTGTCCTGACCGTTAGAGGTAAAAAAGAACAGTACGAGCCCTGCCAATAAGAGCGATCTTAAATACATAAAGTTAATTTTAGTTGGTGGTGAAGAAAAAAGTACGACTCAAATTTGAAAAATGCAAACGTTGGGGGCAAGGGTATTTTAGCCAAAAGATAAAGGTGTTTTCACGGTGCGCAGATCAAATGGCATTTAATAAAAATGGTTAGCAAACAGCCCGTTCACTAACCACAATTCATTACACCTAACAACTAATCTTCTACCCGATTATCTCCGGATACCCTTCCTTCCACTCATGCCTCCACCGCCTATGGCTCCACAAATAATTAGAAGGATTATTCCGGATCGTTTCTTCCAATGCATTCCTGTAAAGAACAGTCAATTCCTCCGGCGTATGGTCCGAGCCGTTTTCTACAAGGGGGATGGCCGTAAAAGAATAGTAGCCGCGTTTTACTTTATGAAAAGCCACATACACCACAGCTGTATTGTTTTTTACAGCTCCTTTGCCCGGTCCGGTCACAAAAGGAGCAGGCCTGCTGAAAAAATTCAGCCAGTATGCTTTTGAAGGTATGCCGGGATTCTGGTCGGCTGCAAGGGCCATTATATATTGCTCTTTGAATAGCTGTGGCATTTTTGCAGCAAACTCCCAGGCAGAAACCATAATAGTTCCATACCGGCTCCTTGATTTAAAAAATATCCGGTCGAATATTTTATTGTTTACCGGCATATAAATACCAATGAAAGGAATTTTTAACGTTCGTGCATACATCAGATTTGCAAACTCCCAGTTGAACTGGTGGCCTGCCATAATATGGATATTTTTTCCTTCATCAATCAGGCGATTCAGGTGATCAGTGTCGCAAAGACCGCGGCGGGCCAGTTCTTTTGGACCAATGGAAAGCATCTTCACCGTCTCGATGAACGTATCCGTAAAATTCAGGTAAAACTCTTTGGCGATTTTTTTCCTCTCCTCCAGGCTTTTTTCAGGAAAAGCGATCTCAAGATTGCCCATGATCACATCTCTCCGGTAACGTGTGATATAATAGATCACGAAAAACGAAAGATCAGATATTAAATAAAGCACCCTCAATGGTAGCAGGGAAACGGCATACAACAGCCCGTAAACGATATAGTACATAATCCGGCAAAGATAAAACAGCAGCCGGATTTGACACCTTACAATACAATATTCTGTACCAATTCACTTTTAGCCGGATAATCGGTGTTGTAATGCAATCCGCGGCTCTCTTTGCGGAAAGCAGCGCCTTTCACGATCAGGTAGCCGATACTGATCAGGTTCCTGAGTTCCAGTAATTGCGGGGAAAGTGAAGAGCTTTGGTACAACTGCTCCGTTTCCTGC
>CBHEUU010000838.1:0-2048 GCA_965990355.1 uncultured Chitinophagaceae bacterium | reverse complement strand
GCCCTTACTACCGCATGTATTATATAGATGCCGGAGAAGGAACTATATCAGATGGGAAAAAATCGTGGCTGCTCGAACCAGGTTTCCTCTACCTGATACCAAGTTTTACATTATGTGACCTTCATTGCCCCTCCTACCTGAGCCAATATTTTATTCATTTTTTTGAAGACCCGCGTGATGGCATATCGTTATTCCATTATAATCGCACCATCTTCAAGATCCGGGCCTCCGATCTGGACATTGCCAACTTCAAAAGATTTTTCGAGATCAATCCATTTCGAAAGATCAATCGCTCAGACAATCCCAAGGTTTATGAAAAAAATGTTTATTACCAGGAATATGAGGAACTGAACAATAAACAAAGCAATAAGCTCTTTCTTGAAACGCAGGGGATACTGCTACAGCTCGTCTCACAATTTTTAGATGCCGAACAATCACAATATGGGAATATCAATGATATCCCGTCAAAGATTGTCGACCTTCTGGGCTTTATTCAATTAAACCTTAACCAGCCTCTGACCGTGAAAATGCTGGCAGACAAAGTAAACCTGCACCCGGATTATCTTTCACGGATATTCTTGAGGCTGACGGGAGAAAGGCCATTGTCCTATATCCATACAAAACGTATAGAGAGGGCCCAATACCTGATCGTTACAACCGACAAGTCACTTACACAGATCGCAGAGGACACAGGATTCAGCAGCCTGCCTCATTTTTCAAAAATATTCCGGGCTGTTACCAGCCTGACGCCAGGGAGATACCGCGAACAGAATGATATCGTAGATAAGGCCATATCATAACATGGAACTATACACACGGGATTGATTTACCGCCAACAGGGTTACAGTCTCCCACTCACACAACATTTTTACCTTTTATTTCGACAAATGTGCCAGCCAGGCAGGCATCCTTCAACTAGCTTTAACAGCTTTCATTAATTATTTTTTTATCAGGCGCCACCTGGTTATAACGATTGTCAGAATTATGAAAAGGGAAATTACCATATATGATATAGCCAAACGGCTACAGGTTTCTTCATCCACTGTCAGCCGCGCCTTACAGGACCATCCGGAACTAAGTCAGAAAACTATCGCTAAAGTAAAGGCGACGGCTGAGAAGCTGGGTTACCGGCATAACAGTTTTGCCAGCAATTTGCGTAAGCAAAGGACCTATACTATAGGTATAGTTGTTCATGAGCTGCAGAGTAATTTCATGGTATCCGTACTGGCCGGAGTTGAAAAAATCACATCGCGGGCAGGATATGATCTTATCATCACCCATTCGTCAGAAAGTTTTGAAAAGGAGGAGGCAAATGTGAAAAACCTTTTCCATAAACGTGTAGATGGCCTTTTTGTATCCCTTTCCCTGAACAGTCCGAATATAAATCACTTCAAGCCGTTTCGTGATAAAGGTATTCCTGTCATGTTTTTTGACCGGGTGGAAGAAAACTCAGATTCTGCTAAAATAATTATTGACAATTACAGATGCGGATACCTGGCTACCAGACATCTCATTGAGCAAGGTTGCCGTAGAATTGTGATGGTGACTTCCAGTCTGCGGCGGAATGTGTATGCCCAACGGTACCAGGGGTATAAAGATGCGCTGTTTGACCACAATATCGCTTATGACAGCGATCTTGTTCTTATCAAGGACCTTAGCGAAAACAGCGGAGTAGCTTCAGCTATGGAGATCCTTAAAATGAATCCTTTGCCAGACGGCGCTTTCATCACTCACGACTTCACAGCAGCAGTATGTTTGCAAACTTTAAAGGAACATGGTGTAAGCATCCCGGAGGATATCGCTATTGTGGGTTTTAATAACGATAACATCTGCAAATTTGTAGAGCCCAACCTTACAACGATCAACTATCCCGGGTTCGATATGGGTGTTATTGCCGCCGAAAACATGATCCTCCACCTGGATGGCGGAGGCAATATTGATTCTCCCAGTAAAATCGTCGTTCGTTCTGAATTGATTATCCGTGAGTCCAGCTGAAGAAAGAAAGGGTGATTAAAGGCTTCAGATAAAAAAGGAGGGATGAAGAATCA
>CBHEUU010000837.1:0-2048 GCA_965990355.1 uncultured Chitinophagaceae bacterium | reverse complement strand
TGTATTGAACGCCTTTATCCAGGAAGGAGAGAGGCATTGCAGTAAGCCGGCTGTTTTCATCGGTAACAGAACCGATAAACCAGTTGGTTTTTCCTTTTTCTTTCCGGGCAATACTGACATAATCCCCGGGCTCTGCTTCAAGGATCTTTGTTTCATCCCAATCCACCGGCACGTCTTTGATGAACTGAAACGCATCAGGCTCGGCGAGATAGTTTTCGGGAAGATCAGCTGCCATTTGCACCGGACTATAAATAGTAACATACAAAGCCAGTTGCTTTGCAAGCGTAGAATGCATTTGCCTGCTGGGTGCATTCACTGCATAACCTTTTAATTTGAAGATGCCGGGAGTGTAATCCATAGGGCCTCCCATCAAACGGGTAAAAGGGAGAATGGTTTCATGTTCTGGCGCACTGCCATTGCTGAACGCATTGTATTCATTTCCCCGGCCAGCTTCTGAAGCCATAAAGTTGGGATATGTGCGGTGAAGCCCGGTAGGCCTTGGCGGTTCATGTACATCCACGGTTACGTGGTGAATGATCCCTTTCTGCAACACTCTTTCATAATGGTTTACCATCCATTGTCCATCGTGATGTTCACCGCGGGGAATGATGCGGCCTACATAACCGGTTTTAACGGAAGGATAGCCATAGCGGTTCATAAATTGGAAAGCCGTGTCCAGCTGCCTTTCATAGTTGGTGGCAGATCCTGATGTTTCGTTGTGCATGATCATGCTGACACCTTTGGACTTTGCATAGCTGGTTACTGCTGCCACATCAAAATCAGGATAGGGGGTAACAAAATCAAACACATTTTCTTTCCAGTTGCCAAACCAGTCTTCCCAGCCTGTATTCCATCCTTCTACCAGCACACCCTGCAAACCATTGGCTGCAGCAAAGTCGATATACTTTTTAACGTTGGCAGTGTTGGCACCATGACGGCCATTAGGTATCAACTGTCCTTTTACATCAAAACTGTCGGCATAGTCGGAGTAGCTCCAGGTGCTGATGCCAGTCTGGTATTCCCACCATACACCGGTAAACTTCATCGGTTTGATCCAGGAAGTATTTTCAATTTTAGATGGATCATTCAGGTTTAATATCATTCTTGAAGCCAGTATGTCTGTGGCTTTATTGCTGACAAGGATAGTTCGCCAGGGAGTTTGGCTGGGTGCATGCAGGTAGGCTTTATTGCCTGTTGCATCAGGCACTAGGCGGGCCGACAATTCAAGTTTTGCTGCATCTGCATGCAATTGCATAGCCGGGTAATTGATCAACGCAGCTTCATGGATATTGATATAAAGACCATCTGCAGATTTCATCATCAGCGGTGTTTGCACGGCGAAAGGATCGGGCGCTACTTTAACGGCAATATCTGTAGATGCTGCAACTATGGGGCGGTTATCAATAGCACTTATTCTGCTGGTGGTATAGGGATACTCATTGGTGTCATAATCGCCGGGTATCCAGAATGCAGTATGGTCCCCTGTAAGATTGAACTGCGTATATTCTTCTTTTACGATAAAATATTTCAAAGAGGGTTGCTTCGGAAAAACATAGCGGAATCCAACTCCTTCTTTAAACACCCGGAAAATAATATCCAGTAAGCGGCCACTGCGGTGACGGAGATGCACCGTCAGCTCTTCATAATTATTCCGGATAGAACTTTCTTCTCCCCACACTGGCTGCCAGGTTTCGTCATGCTGTTTTTTTTCAGTATTGATTATGCTGAAACCTGTATTGAACATACTGTCCACATCCAATGAAAAACCAAGCCGCGAAGGTTTGATTACTTCTTTATTATTATAAGAAATACTATAGAAAGGCGTGCCTTTGCTATCGAGCCGGAAAGCCAGCTGCATGTTTTGATTGGAAACTTCCAGGCTTTCCTGGGCAATGGATTGAAATGCGCTTAAAAGGAAGACGAACAGCAGATGTCTTTTTATCGCTCTTATATTCATAGTTGTATCGGGTATTATTACCGGTTTATTCCGGGCTTTTATAGTACAGGATATGATTGCCGCTTGCTTCTGCATTATATTCGGCAGAAGA
>CBHEUU010000836.1:0-2059 GCA_965990355.1 uncultured Chitinophagaceae bacterium | reverse complement strand
GGAGGAAGTGATTAGTGAATTGCAGGACCGGCTGTTAGCCAAAGGCATTCAACTCAAACTGTCAATAGCTCAACCAGTACAGGTAAAAGAAAGCAACAGGGACCTGCTTTTCCAGCTTGTATATAATCTTATCAACAATGCCATCCGGTACAATAAAGAAAACGGTTCTATCCACGTCAGCGGGGAGCTTCTTACCAGCGGCGCTTTTGTTTTGCATATTGATGATACAGGGATTGGCATTGCACCGGAAGCAATAACCACGCTTTTTAACAGGTTTAAAAAATCAGGCAGGTCTGAGGAAGAAGGGTATGGTTTGGGACTTTCCATTGTGAAATCCATTGCAGATTATCACCAGTTAACCCTGGAAGTTTCTTCGCGGCTGGGAGAAGGCAGCAGGTTCACATTAATGTTTCCTTCAACAATAATAAATAAATCTTAATAGGATCTTGATCATTGTAAGTTCATTGCTTATTTGTACTCTCAAAAATCGCGTGTATATTTTACCGCTGCACTTCCGGAAAACTTATCTATCGGCGGGTTTAGTTTTTCTACTGAAACGCTTACCGTTTTTATAGAGGGGAACTTAGCATGAACACCATTCGCTATCGTCTGCACTAGTGTCTCCAGCAGATCAACCGGTTGCTGCATGGTTTGATTGATCAGCTCAAACAAAGCTGCATAATCAATCGTATTATCGAGTGATAATATTGTTTCATGCCCGGGCTCATACCCTACCTGCATGTTCACTACGAAATCATTTCCTTTCTGTCTTTCTTCGGGGTAAAGGCCATGATAAGCACGAAAGCGGACATTGTGTAGGGAAATGGTAATAAGACCGGGCATAAGCTATGATTAATGAAGACCTTTTGCGCTAAGATAACGCTCTGCATCCACTGCAGCCATACAACCGCTTCCCTCAGCATTCACTGCCTGGCGCTAGATTTTATCCTGCACATCGCCTGCGGCAAACACTCCTTCCACATTTGTTCTGGAAGTGCCGGGCACGGTTTGGATATAACCGGCTTCATCCATATCCAGCATCCCTTTAAAGATACCTGAATTGGGCTCGTGGCCAATAGCTACAAAGAACCCGTTGACCGGTCTTTCTTTTACTTCACCGGTTTTATTGTTTTTGATGCGGACGCCATTCACTGTTTTATCACCCAGGATCTCGTCTGTTTCTGTATTCCAGTACACTTTGATGTTAGGAGTGTTCAACACTCTTTCCTGCATCACTTTGCTGGCACGCATTTCGCTTTTGCGAATAAACATGTGCACGGTAGTGCAAAGCTTGGAAAGATATAATGCTTCTTCTGCGGCGGTATCCCCTGCCCCAACAATTGCCACTTCCTTACCACGGAAGAAAAAGCCATCACACACGGCACAGGCACTTACACCAAAGCCATTCAGCCTTTCTTCGCTGGGCAATCCCAGCCATTTGGCTGAAGCCCCGGTAGCGATAATGATGGCATCTGTTTCAATCCATTTTTCTTCATCTATTTCCACTTTATAGGGACGGCTGGAAAGATCTACTTTGGTAGCCAGTCCAAACCGGATATCTGCGCCCATTCTTTTGGCTTGCTTTTCAAAATCAACCATCATTTCAGGACCCTGTATGCCATCGGCATAACCTGGATAGTTCTCTACTTCGGTGGTAATGGTCAATTGTCCGCCAGGCTGAATGCCCTGGTACAAAACAGGCTTCAGGTTGGCCCTGGAGGCATAGATTGCTGCTGTATATCCTGCCGGTCCGCTGCCGATGATCAGCAGGGAAACTTTTTCATTTTCAGTCGTCTTTTCCATTCTTACAGAGGAATTTAATCGTCAAAAATAAGCGTATTTATGCTTTAAAAGCACAGGGATCGGCTTATCTGAATAGCATGTGTAAAACTGATATAATAACAATGGAAAAGGGGGATTGTTGATCGATGGCCGATGTTCGAATCAACATGCAAAACGGGATAAGTAGTCCTTTTTCAATTGTCACCCCGGACCTGGTTCAGTAAGCGTTCAAGTTTAAAGAATATAAGAGCCGGGGTCTCCCCAACGTTGAGGAGAC
>CBHEUU010000835.1:0-2059 GCA_965990355.1 uncultured Chitinophagaceae bacterium | reverse complement strand
GTACATGCTGCGGATCAGTACAGAGCCATTGAAAATGACTGAAGAATGTTTTGGAATGGGGGCTAAACGTTTATGCCGTATATCAAGCAATTGTATTCCTGATCTTTCAAACCCGATATACAGAAGGCTGTCACGTGTAAAAGCCATTGTACGCACATTGTTTTCCAGGAGAGCAGGATTGCTGAGTTCATTGAAGTGGTTCAGTTCACCACGTAGCTTATCTATTTGAAATAAACCCTGCTGTCTTGTTGCTACCCACACTTTTCCTCCGGCATCTTCCAGCATATGCCAGATGGTCTGGCCAGGAAGAAATTTTTTGACAGGCTTTCGGGTACGGCTATCCAAAACATCCAATCCGTTTTCCTGTGTGCCTACCCATATATCACCGTCTTTATCGGTAAGCAATGCACCTATCTTTTTATAATTACCAATAGAGACAGGTTGTTTTCCTAATACGGCGAGCCCATTGATGGATGTGCCCACCCAGGTATTATTTTCTTTATCGGTGGTAATGGCACGCACCTGTTCTATTGAAATATTTTCCGGAAGGTTATTCCCTGAAAATGTTTCAAAGCTGCTCAATCGTTTATCATAATAACTTACACCACCACCATCGGTACCGATCCAGATTCCGCCACGGCTGTCCTCCCGGATACACAATACATCATTGTAAGCAAGGGAAAACGGATCTTTTTTATCTGATACAAGATGATGGATGATGGATTTCCTGTTGTCGATAATATATAAGCCATCACTGAATGTGCCTACCCATATACGTCCGTCTCTGTCTGCCAGCAGGGTTTCGATCACGAGATTGGCGGGCAGTGTTGAATGTTCAAAGCCGGGAAATGGTTGAAATGAATCAGCGTTTTTATTCTTTACAAACAATCCATTACCGAATGTTCCCAGCCAGATGGTTTGCTGGCTGTCTTCAGCAATGGCGCTGGTACGAATGGGTTGTTCTTTGTTGTTGAGAAAAAATGTGGAAGATGAAATATCGCCAGATAAACATGTCGCGCCATTTGAAGTAAGTACCCAGTATCGATGACGGCTATCCCTAAAAATGTCTTTCACTTCATTACTGCTGATCCTTGTCTTACTATCCTGTTTCAATTGCAACAGTTGGGCATTCTTCTGTCCGTATATCCAAAGGCCTTCATCTTTCGTACCGATAAAAAGATAAGCAGAGTCCTGGTAAACACAACTGGCTGGAGGCAAAGGTTGTTCTTTAAGATTTTTGCAAGGACTTGACAACTGTGTAAGCAGATCGATCTTTTCCAGCTTTCCGCTGCGGGTAATCAGCCATAATTTATTATGTTCACCAGGGCTGATTTTTCCAAGCTGGTTGCCGGTAGGTGTGGTAATATCATCGAAGTTGCCAGGAAACGTAATAAAATCTTTTCCATCAAAGCGATTCAGTCCATCCTGTGTGGCCATCCACACAAAGCCGGTTTTATCAATAGCAATATCCACTACGCTGCTTTGCGAGAGCCCCTGGTTGATACTGATATTGCGAAAAGAAAACGGCTTGACCTGGGCCCGTGAAATAAAAGGCAGGAGGCTAACAAGGAGTATGGTCAACCGTCCGGGCATGTGGGATAGCATGAAGCAGTAAGATAGTCAATTTAAGCGATAGGGTAGCTATTGTCAGTTGGAAAAGGTCCTACTTGTCGGGCATTGGTCAATCATCTTGTGCTATCTTGCATTTGCATGAAACATTATTCCCATCTGCATACTGCCGCAACTGTGTTGGAACAATACAAAGGCCAGCAGCCTTTCGGGATATTTCTGAAAGATTTTTTCAGAGCAGATAAGAAATACGGATCAAAGGACAGAAAGCGGATTGCCAGCTTATGTTATAGTTATTTCCGCTTGGGAAAACTGGCAGCTGGTGCTGAACGGGAAGAAAAAATATTGCTGGGGCTTTTTGTTTGCACTACTGAGCCGGACGATTTATTGCAGGCCATCAAACCCGAATGGAATGAACAGATAACCCTGAAACCGGAAGAGAAATTACTGCTGGCGGCTTATCCATTTTCACCTCCTGCTGTATTCCCTG
>CBHEUU010000834.1:0-2060 GCA_965990355.1 uncultured Chitinophagaceae bacterium | reverse complement strand
AGCTGAAGAAGTGATCAGCTATCATATGCCTATTTATAAATACCAGGGTCACCTGGTGGGGTTTGCCGCCTTCACCAATCATTGCAGTTTTTTCCCGATGAGTTATGCAGTGATGAAAACTTTTCAGGAAGAACTGAAAGATTACGATGCTTCCGGTGCGACCATCCGTTTTCCAATAGGCAAAGCATTACCGGCAACATTGATCAAAAAAATTGTTAAGGCCAGGATACGGGAAAATGAAGAGAGAGCATGGCAACGTGAACAAAAAAAACGAAATAAATAAATCATCATTTCTAAACGCTTCAATATTTTTTTATGAAAAAGACAAAAACTCTCTATTGGATTTTCACCGGCTTATTTGCTTTTCTGATGCTGGGATCAGCTATTCCTAATATTATCTCTGATCCTATGTCGGTAGAAGGTTTCCGCAAAATCAATTTGCCTGCCTACCTGCTTCCTTTTCTTGGAGTAGCCAAAGCATTGGGAGTAGTGGCCATACTGATTCCCGGCTATCCGAGATTAAAAGAATGGGCTTATGCAGGGTTAGTGTTTGATCTTGTGGGAGCAGCCTGGTCAATCTTCGCTTCAGGCCGGCCTGCAAGCGATTGGATGTTTATGCCAATTCCCCTTGCACTGGCGGCCGCTTCTTATATTTTTTATCATAAGAAAATGAGGTTGAGCAAGGCCGCCAATAAAAACAAACCTGAACTGGCCCTAAATCCCAGCCTTGGATAAGGTGAAGGAGAAAACATGAGAAGAATAATTGTTTCTGAATTTATAACGGTGGATGGGCTTATGTCTGATCCCGGCGATAGCATGGATTGGGTGAAAAACATCTTCAATAATGAAATGCTGCGCGAAGTCAGCAGTCAGCAAAGCCGCGTCGATACACTGTTACTGGGCAGGTTAACTTATCAGATCATGGCCAATTACTGGACCAATGCATCACCTGCAACAGAAGATGAAAAGATGATCCGGTATATGGACAGCACAGCCAAGATCGTTTTTTCCAAAGCCTTGCCTGCTGTTCAATGGAACAATTCAACACTGAAGAGAGAGATCAATAAAGAAGAAATCCGGAAGTGGCAACAACAGCCAGGGAAAGACATGGCAATCATTGGCAGTGCCAGCATTGTCCAGGCATTTATCAACCTGGGATTGGTGGATGAATACCAGTTTCTCATTCATCCGCTCATGCTGGCAAAAGGAAAACCTTTATTTGAAAATATAAAAGACCGGCATGCCTTAAAGCCTGTAAAAACGGAGACATATACGAACGGAGTTGTTTGCCTCTATTATCAACCTTCGGGAAGACAATAAATAAACGCCGGTCCGGGTTAAGCACCGGCAACAGGAATATGAGGAAATTAATTCTATCAATGAATATTACACTGGATGGCTTTATTGCAGGGCCACATTGTGAACTGGATTGGCATTTCAGCTACTGGAATAATGAAATGTCAAGATATGCCAGCGAGCAACTGGCCCTTACGGATACCATCCTGCTTGGCAGGGTCACCTACAATGCCATGGCAAAGTACTGGCCCTCCGTGGCAATGGACATGTCTTTTCCAAGGGAAGATGTGGCTTTTGCCGATATGATGAACAACCATGCCAAGATCGTTTTTTCCGGCACATTAAAGAATATCAATTGGCATAATTCCATTATTATTACAGAAAGCGCCAATCATGAAGTGGTCAGGTTAAAACAGATGCCGGGAAAAGACATGATCATTTATGGAAGCAGCAAACTGGCGCAGTCCCTGATGCGGGCCGGATTGATTGACGAGTATATATTGTGGACCTACCCTGTAATACTGGGAGAAGGCAAACCATTGTTTCGTCAATTAAAGGATAGGTCTTTGCTCCGCCTGGTAGGCACAAAGATTTTCAGTTCGGGCGTGGTGGTGATGGATTACCAAAGAGCAATTCCTTCCGAACTCTTTTAGTTTCTTATCCAGCTTTGCATTATCCCTGAACAAACGGATACCTTCCTTCCATCCAAGATATTCGATGCCTTTCTTGTGATTGTATTTGGCTATGCGATACATCAATTTCCA
>CBHEUU010000833.1:0-2066 GCA_965990355.1 uncultured Chitinophagaceae bacterium | reverse complement strand
TTGCTGCTTACTTGTTCTTTACAGACCGCCTGCTTTTCCTTCAGTTTGGCCTCACTTTTTTCCTGGTCAACCTGGTTGGCTTTGTTGGTTATTACACTTATCCGGCTGCCCCACCCTGGTATTTGCAGGAACATGGATTGGTGGCTGAATTAACTACAGCTGGCAGTACAGCCGGGCTTGCGCGCTTTGATCAATATTTCGGTGTCAATGTTTTCCAATCCATTTATGCAAAAAGCTCCAACGTATTTGCAGCAATGCCCTCGCTTCATTCGGCCTATCCGTTGATCGTGGTATACTATGGTTTTAAAAAGAAGATCGGCTATTTTAATATCATCTTTATGGTCGTGACAGTGGGTATATGGTTTGCTGCTGTATACACCAGCCATCACTATATACTGGATGTGCTGGCCGGGATACTTTGTGCTGCTATCGGCATATTCCTTTTTGGGAAAATACTAAAAACACGTTCTTTTAGCCGCTTCTTCGAAGCTTATATGGAAAAGATCAGATAACCCCTGCTGTTTCTTCATATCTCAGTGATTCCGACATATACTGAAGTATTTCCGACATTGTTGAAACCCTCTCCTGTCCTGAATTTTGTGCAAATTCACTCATGCAGAAAACACTGGCAGGTAAGCACGTATTCGTTGCGGGCGCGTTTGGCATGATCGGTAATGGTATAGTCCGCAGTTTGATGAAAGCCGGAGCTACCGTTGTCGCACCGGCAAAAAGCGCGCAGGACATTACCTGCCTGAAACAGGTGGTGGAAGATATACCCACCGGACGACTGATCACCTTGCTGGTGGATATGCCTGACCATCGGAAAGCATTTGAACTGGCCGATGCGATCGTGGAAGAGCTGGGCCACCTGGAACTGGCTATCGTTGCATTGGAACCTCCTTCTCCCTCAGCGGCATTGACCAGCCTTCCTGTACTGAGCTGGCATAAAATGCTGGATGAACATCTTACACTATTCTTTATCTGCGGCCGTATTATTCTCGATCTGATGAAACAAAAAGGGCATGGAGTGTATATCAGTGTCAGCAACACTGATCATCTCGAACCTCATCCCTGGGCAGCTTTGTCCAATCTTTACAGCAAACTGGAAATTGAAATGGCGAAAACCTTTGCCCGGGAAACATGCCGCTATGGGATCCGTTATCATCACCTGTTTGTAAATAATGTGGCGTATGATTTCCCCGGTCACTCCTATCTTCCCGGAAAAGACCTGGTCAGTCCTGAGAAGATAGGAGAATGTATTGTTCAGCAATATTATTCCGGGTCGGATGAGTTATTTCAATGGTGCCTTGGAAAAGAAGTGAAGAATGAAGTGAAAGTAAAAGAAACAATCTTACGAATGTTGAATGAAGAAACTATCCGGTAAGGCGATATCCTACCAGCCTGTCACTACCACTTTTCCTGCTGTTCTTCCGCTCTCCACCTGCTCGTGTGCCATAGCTATTTCCGTAAAAGAAAATGTTTTCATTACATGAGAGCGCAGTGTCTTTTTCTCCAGCAGATCATCGATCACTTTCATATCGGCGCCATTGGATTGAACTCTTTTATAAGAACCGTTTATTCCCTTTGCCGCAGCTTTTTCCACCACCGATTCATTCAATCCTGAAGGCATACTTATGATCGTACCACCTTTACGCATTACGTTAAGGGACCGGTCAATGTTATCACCACCGATAGCATCCAGTACATAATCAATATCCTTTAGTACATCTTCAAAAGGAGTGGCGCGATAATCAATATGATCATCTGCACCCAGGCCCAGCACAAAATCACGATTGGCAGCAGAGGAAGTGCCAATGACATATGCTCCGAGATATTTGCCAAATTGTACA
Organism: uncultured Chitinophagaceae bacterium; assembly: GCA_965990355.1. Classification (GTDB taxonomy): domain Bacteria; phylum Bacteroidota; class Bacteroidia; order Chitinophagales; family Chitinophagaceae; genus Terrimonas_A. The sequence goes on along the minus strand of CBHEUU010000833.1, from coordinate 216 downwards.
GCATAATGTCCCACACCACCAGCAGCGGCATGGATCAGCACCCTGTCGTCTGGCTTGATGGTAGCATGCAAAGTCATCATTTGCCAGGCAGTAAGCGCAGCAAGTGTAGCCGCAGCGGCTTCTTCATGTGAGATGCCAGCCGGTTTAAGCGCCAGTTGATCTGGGGGAGCAGCAACATACTCAGCATAAGCTTTTCCATGGCCTGGAAAATTTACC
>CBHEUU010000832.1:0-2069 GCA_965990355.1 uncultured Chitinophagaceae bacterium | reverse complement strand
AGTAATGCTTCCCCAGAGAAATGGACCGTATCACTTCGTATGATGAAACCGGATGGCAGTGGTCCTTACACCACGCCGGTTACTTTCACCAGGGCTAAGATCATTTTTGCACCTGCTTCCAGTATTCAAACCGGCCGTGGTACTCCACTGGACCTGAACGATTATAACGCAGTGAAAAATTATTACAATCTGCCGGATTGATTGCAGATGATAAAAATGACGAAGCCATCTGCAAGATGGCTTCGTCATTTAATAATGTAAAGCTGTTAGTTACTTGCTTAGTTTTACCCTTTTCGCATCCGCCCCATTCCTCACTTCTTCCGTTGCCGTTTTCACAATCGTATCAGCCGCCGACACATTCCCAAACACTTCCGTTTTATCATCCGCACTCCGCCCTGTTTTTACCGGTACCCAAACCGTTTTATTATTCTCCACTTTGATTACAAACGTTCCGGTTGTCGAATGCAATACCGCTTTGGAAGGAACCAGCAATGTATTCGCATCCCCCGCCAGCGGCAGTGACACTTCTGCAATCATACCCGGCAGCAAACGCTCCTGGTTCATCACATCCATTTCTGTACGTTGGGATCTCAAACGTGTGTCCAAGGCACCCGAGGCGCGTGATATTTTAGCTGTGAATGTATCGCTCTGAATGGATTTAACGGTGAACTTCACTTCTGTTTTATCATTGAAGTAAGGAATATACGCTTCAGGTACACTTACCACCAGCCGCAATTTTTTATATTCCTGTAAAGTGAAGATCGGTGCATCTGATCCTTTGCCTGCAGGACCTACATAAGCACCGGCACTTACATTCCTTGCACTGATCACTCCGCTGAAAGGCGCTCTTATCTCCAGGTAATTACGGTTATCACCAATTTCACGGTAAGAAGCACGGGCTGCTTCCAGTTGCGCGAGATCAGATTTCTGTTTGGCCATTGCAATGTCCAGGTCATTGGGTGAAATAGTGCCCGGTGTTTTACTGGTTTCCAGCAAGCGTTCATAAGTTGCCTTGCTTGACAGATATAAAGCCTCCTGCGATTTCAATCTTGATTCTGCTCCGGACAATTGCGAGTTCAATTCCGGCGCTTCCATGGTGGCCAGCAACTGACCTGCTTTCACTTCGCTGCCTACATCTACATAGAGCCTGCGCACAAACGAACTGATCTTTGCATACAGGTCTACCTGCTGGAAAGCTACCAGCTCTCCAGGCAACCGGATAGAAGAAGATAAGGAGCCCTGTACAGGGTGCACCGCTTCCACTTCAGGCGCTGAAGCCACAACGCCTGGCTTCTCTTCTTTGCTTTCTGCTGTTCCGCAACTTTGGATAATAATTGCCGGTGCAGCGATCATTACTAATAAAAAATTCTTTTTCATCCCTTGTATTTTATTTACGGTGACTAAGCTGTCACTATTGAACATTGAATATTGATTGTTGAATATTGAACATTTCTATGCTGCTCAATAAAATCACTTCACATAATACTTACTCTCTTCATCTTCCGGATCAAGCGACACACTTTGCGTTCCTGTTTTGCCCTGGGCCCATGCAAACACCAGCGGTAAAATAAACAGGGCTGCAAAAGTGGAAGCGATCAATCCTCCAACCACCGCTCTTCCTAATGGAGACGATTGATCCCCCGCTTCTCCCAACCCGCTTGCCATGGGTATCATACCTACTACCATCGCCAGCGCTGTCATTAATATCGGACGCATCCGCAATGCTGCTGCTTCTGTAGCTGCTGTAACGGCATTGCCACTGTGTTTACGCAACTGCTCTGCATTCGTGATCAACAAGACGGCATTGGAAATGGATACGCCTACCGACATGATCATTCCCATATAGGATTGCAGGTTGAGCGTGGAACCCATCATCATCAATAAGGCAAGCGATCCGAGAATTACCGCGGGCACAGTAGCCAACACCACTCCTGATACTTTGAAAGATTGGAAATTGGCTGCCAGCATCAGGAAGATCACCACGATGGCAACAAGCAAACCGCTTTCAAGGCTGCTCATAGTATCGGTGAGCGTATTGCTGAGGCCGATCAGTTCTATACTCAACCCCC
>CBHEUU010000831.1:0-2074 GCA_965990355.1 uncultured Chitinophagaceae bacterium | reverse complement strand
TACCCCTAATAATGTGGGTCAGTTTGATGTACTGTTCGGCAACAATTACACCATTATCGATGCCTTTTACCAGTATCACAAAGACATTCCTAATGCAACAGGCCTCCAATGGTTTGCAGGCGCTGGTATAGGTGTTGGCCTTTATGATGGCGGGTCCGATTTCCTGGTCCGTCCGCTGGTTGGCCTGGATTACAAGATTAATAACGTTCCGCTGAGCTTTTCGTTCGATTGGCGCCCAACCCTGTTCGTAGGCAATGGCGACTCTGATTTCGAAGCAGGCAGGTTTGGCCTCGGATTCAGGTATGCATTCTAAATCCGTTACACTTCTATCATATATCTCTCATTTATCTATCAGCAAAAGGAAGGGGTGATCGCGAAAGCGGTTCACCCTTTTTACTTTTATTAACAGGAAGTATATTCTTTACGGAAACGCTGTATCCTTCCCGTCTTCCCGCCTTACCGGTAAAAAACAAAAAAGGTAAATACAATTTTACCGGTAAGACGGGAAGAAGTCGTTTCTGATAGTTCATGTCTTATTGTTATCTTGATGTTCCAAGATGAATTAAACTCTGTTTTATGCGAATAGTCTTTTTGTGTCTGTTATTCCTTACCGGTGTGGACAGTTTTTCCCAGGAGAATGCCGCCGAAAAGTTCATGGAATTTGAGAAAAAGCTTAACGATCCAAAAGCAGTTCCCTATGGTAAAAATCCTGCTGCAGGAAAATTCTATAATATCCGTGGTTTCAAAATGTATTGTGAAGTGTATGGTACCGGTGAGCCATTACTGATCATACATGGCAATGGCGGTTCTATCAATAACTTCATTTACCAGATCCCTTATTTCTCCGGCAAATACAAAGTGATCATCGCCGACAGTCGCAGCCAGGGCAGGTCTGCTGATCCAGGCGACTCGCTTACTTACGAAATGATGGCCGATGATTATGCCACTCTTCTCGATAGCTTACATATTGATTCTGCGAAGGTTATAGGCTGGAGTGATGGTGGTATCAATGGCCTTTTGCTGGCAATACGGCATCCCAAAAAAGTGAAGAAACTGGCCATTACCGGTGCCAATCTTGTGCCCGATACCACAGCTGTACCCCAGGAGATCTGGGATATGGTTCGTCCATCCCTGGCCGCTTTATCCGCCAAATCACCAAAAACTGCCGAAGAGAAAAATTCCTTTAAGCTGCTCCGGCTTTTATGCGAACAACCGCATATCAGCTTATCCTCGCTTCACACCATTTCCTGCCCCACACTGGTTATTGGCGGTGATCATGATGTGATCAAAGAAGAGCATACCATGCTTATTTATAAAAACATTCCCAAAGCTTATTTGTGGATACTGCCGGCTTCAGGGCATTCAACACCGGTTATTTATGCAGAGGATTTCAATAAAACGGTAGACAGGTTTTTCAAAAATCCTTATCAGCCTATTGAAGGGCAGGGACGGTTTATGTAAGAGCCTGACAATTGAGCATTGAATATTGATTGTTGAATATTTTTTATCGCCTTGCGTAGAATGTTCAATAATCAATGCTCAATTGTCAAAGCCTGGTTAGAAGCCAAGCCTTTTTTCTACTGCCGTAGGTAATACCGGCAGCTTTCTTCTTTCAATCAGGAAGCTGTTCAACTGTGCAATCTCCCGGAAGATGTAATGCTTGTCTGCAGCCGCTTTCAGGTAATCTTTTCCAGTACTGCCGCCGGTGCCGATACGGGTACCGATCATCCGGTGCACCATATTCATGTGGCGGTAACGCCAGGAACTGAGCTGTTCGTCTATTTCCAGCAGGCTGTTCAGCAATTGAAACGGTAATTGCAGTACGGGGTATCCCCTGTACAGCATAATAAACAGTGCAGCCCTGCTGGCTTTGGCAGAAAGGGAGCGCTGATTTGCTTCGATTGTTTCTTTCAAAAATGTTTCATCAAATGCAGACAGGTTGGCTTTCTCTACATCAGACAAACTTTGGGAATACTGATACCGGTATTCTGACCAGAATAAATGCGGGGTCTGTGCTTCTTCATGCGCAGAAAAATCTTTCCAGTTTGCTTTCTCATCAAAAAAAGGCATCCGC
>CBHEUU010000830.1:0-2093 GCA_965990355.1 uncultured Chitinophagaceae bacterium | reverse complement strand
CAGCTTGTTCTCCCTATGCCAGGACCAATAAGGTCTATAAAAAACAAGCAAAGGAATACAGTAAACTTTTGCGGGAATATCCTGTAAAGGATTCTGCAGGCCTGCCTTATGCAGACACCTGGGTGGGGACTACCAATTTTTCCATGAGGCGTCCTAATTACGTAGTGATCCATCATACTGCGCAAAATAGTTGCGAACAAACATTGACCACCTTTACTCTTCCGCGGACACAGGTAAGCGCACATTATGTAATATGTAAAGATGGTACTGTACACCATATGCTGAATGACTTGCTGAGAGCGCATCATGCAGGAGTAAGCAAATGGGGGAATAATTCAGATCTTAACAGCAGCAGCATCGGTATTGAAATAGATAATAATGGCACCGATAGTTTCAGTGTGCAGCAGATGAGCAGTCTCCTGTTATTACTGGGACGTCTTAAAAAAGCATATAATATCCCTACCACCAATTTTATTGGCCATGCAGATATTGCACCTGGCCGCAAAGTGGACCCCAACAGAACATTTCCCTGGCAACGATTGGCAGATCAGGGGTACGGCTGCTGGTATGATACAGCTGGCATACAACTGCCCGCCGATTTCAATGCCATGCAGGCGCTTCGTATCATAGGCTATTCCATTCAAAAACCAGAAGCAGCAATTTCTTCCTTTAAATTGCATTTTGTGCCTTCAGATTCGTCATTGACTATTACAGATGAACAAAAGAAAATCCTGTGGAGTTTGCAGAAGAAATATGAATAAACGGTTCTGCCAGTTGAATTATACTATTTCCTTTATGTATGCGTTAAATTTGCTGCATAATTGAAGTTAACCTTTTGAGAAGATAAATTTTTGTAATGACAGCAGAACACCAAAGGCTCGCCGTTAACGCCAGTAAAACTGTTCCTTTAGCTCAATGGGGTCCTTACCTGAGTGAAAGGCAATGGGGTACAGTGCGCGAAGATTACAGTTCAAATGGCGATGCCTGGCATTATTTCCCTTTTGATCATGCTAACTGCAGGGCCTACAGCTGGGGAGAAGACGGACTCGGCGGAATTTCGGATTTCTTCGGCAATCTTTGTTTTGCTATTGCCTTATGGAATGGCAATGATCCCATCTTAAAAGAACGTTTGTTTGGACTTAGCAATCCTGAAGGCAATCATGGAGAGGATGTGAAAGAATTATATTATCATCTCGATAACCTGCCTACACATTATTATATGGAATACCTGTACAAATATCCGCAACAGGCATTTCCTTATGAGCAACTAAGAACAGAGAACCGCAATCGCAGCAAACTGGACCCGGAATATGAGATACTTGATACAGGCGTATTTAACAATAACCAGTATTTTGATGTACTGGTAACCTATGCCAAACAGGGCTCGCAGGACATTTTTATAAAGATTGATATAACGAATCGTTATTCCAAAGCGGCAGAAATAACTGTATTACCCACTTTATGGTTTTATAACCGTTGGAGAGACGGAACATTCAAAGAAAGGCCTTCCATTAAACCAGTTAATAAAACCACTGTTAAAGCAGAGCATGAACGGTTGGGAGACTATTATTTTTATTTCCAGCCCGCCGATAAAACATTGTACACCGAAAACGAAACCAATACGGAGATCGTAACCGGTGCTCCTAACACTTCTATCTTTACCAAAGACGCATTTAACAAAGCGATCATTAAAGGAGAAAACCTGGAAGAGCTAGCCGGTAAAAAAGAAGGAACAAAGTTTTCGCCTGTTTATAAAATGAAAGTAGCTGCCGGTGCTACCAAAACAATTTATTGCCGGCTTAACACCAAACTGGTGGAAAAACCATTTGCCACCGGCTTCAAAGATATTTTTACAGTAAGAAAAAAAGAGGCAGATGATTTTTATGCAGCCATTCTTCCTAAAGGAATGAGTGAAGATATGGCGCAGATACAACGGCAGGCATTGTCCGGAGTATTATGGAGCAAACAATATTATCATTTCGATGTGCAGGAATGGCTCACAACCAGTGATGGCATTTCTCCGGTGAGCACTTCAAAAATGACAGGCCGGAATAACGACTGGACCCATTTGAAAAACCAGGACATCATTATGA
>CBHEUU010000829.1:0-2098 GCA_965990355.1 uncultured Chitinophagaceae bacterium | reverse complement strand
TGGAAACAGCGCCGGAAGAATTAGGCGAGCCTTCTGCATGGCAGGCAGAATGGACATGGGATGGCATACGCGGGCAACTGATCAAACGTAATGATGAATTGTTTGTATGGAGCCGTGGCGAAGAATTACTGACTGATAAGTTCCCGGAATATGCGGTATTGAAAAACCTATTACCAGATGGGATCGTGCTCGATGGAGAAATCATTCCCGCTGTTGATGGCAAGCCCCTGCCCTTTGCCATCCTGCAAACCAGGATAGGCAGAAAGAACGTGACAAAAAAGCAATTGCAGGAAGCGCCGATGTGCTTCTTTTCCTATGACCTGCTCGAATATGAATATGAAGACTGGCGCAATGTGCCGCTGGAACAGAGAAGAAAAAAACTGGAAGAAACGGTGCAGCAGATCAATCGCCCGGAACTATTACTCTCTCCTGTTATTGAATATTCCAATTGGACAGAGCTAACAACTCTCCGTCTCGATTCACGCAACAGGGGTTCGGAAGGATTAATGCTGAAAAGAAAAGAATCCGCTTACCAGGTAGGCCGTAAGCGTGGGGACTGGTGGAAGTGGAAGATTGATCCGTTGACTATCGACGCCGTAATGATCTATGCACAAAAAGGAAGCGGCCGGCGCAGCAACCTGTACACCGATTATACTTTTGCTGTGAAAGATGGTGATAAGCTGGTGTCTTTTACAAAAGCGTATTCAGGATTAACAGATAAAGAATTTAATGAAGTTGATTCTTTTGTAAAACGTAACTCACTGGAAAAATTTGGCCCGGTCCGGACCGTTAAACCCGAGCTTGTTTTTGAGATCGCTTTTGAAGGCATTGCGGCCAGTAACCGCCATAAATCAGGAGTGGCTCTGCGGTTTCCCCGTATCAACCGCTGGCGGAAAGACAAGAAACCAGAAGAGATCAATACCTTAGCAGATCTGAAAAAAATGCTGGAGATTTACGGCCAATGAAGCTGGAGCAGACAAAAGGATATAAAGTGATCACGGATTGGCTTGCAGGAAAAAGCATGCAGGCATTCAGCTTCCAGGAGGAAGCCTGGCAGCATATCATTGAAGGTAGAAGCGGTCTGGTGAATGCGCCTACCGGTTGCGGAAAAACTTATTCGGTGTTTCTTGGTGCGCTGATCAATTTCATCAATCATCATCCCGGCGATTATCAAACAAAATCCAAAAATGGGTTGCAATTGCTTTGGATCACACCATTGCGTGCATTGGCAAAAGATATTGGCCGTGCAATGGAAGAAGTGGTGCAGGAACTTGGCATGAACTGGAAGATCGGCATCCGCAATGGCGATACAGATATCAATGAAAGGGCGCGGCAAAAAAGGCAGATGCCTGAAGTGCTGATCATTACCCCCGAAAGCCTTCATCTGTTACTGGGGCAAAAAGGATATGCCGATGTTTTTAAAACATTGCGCATACTGGCAGTGGATGAATGGCATGAGTTGCTGGGGAGTAAACGGGGAGTGCAGGTGGAGTTGGCTGTCAGCAGGATAGTTGGAGCTACTAGCGCAGCTAAGCACGCTGCCCCCCGGCTCAGTATCTGGGGAATATCAGCCACCATAGGAAATCTTGCACAGGCAAAGGAAGTATTATTGTCTTCGCTAAAAGAAGAAGGAGTGACCGTTCGCGCCAACCTGCGCAAGGAAATAGAAGTAGAATCGGTGATACCCGATGAAATTGAAAAGTATCCCTGGGCAGGACACCTCGGCATTAAGCTGGTAGATAAAGTTGTTTCGATCATATTAAAGAACCGGACTACACTCCTTTTCATTAATACAAGAGGGATGAGTGAACTGTGGTACCAGTCTTTGCTGAATGCAGCACCTGAACTGGCCGGCGTTATCGCCCTGCACCATGGAAGCATTGACCAGGAAGTGCGGCAATGGGTAGAAGAAAACCTGCACACAGGAAGATTGAAAGCAGTGGTATGCACAGCATCACTTGACCTGGGAGTGGATTTCCGGCCTGTTGAAACAGTAATACAGGTTGGATCTCCCAAAGGAGTGGCCCGCTTTTTACAAAGAGCCGGACGGAGTGGGCACCAGCCGGATGCAGTGAGTAAGATCTATTTTTTACCTACC
>CBHEUU010000828.1:0-2111 GCA_965990355.1 uncultured Chitinophagaceae bacterium | reverse complement strand
CACCTCGGTGATATGGACTTCAAAGTAACCGGCACCCGCGATGGTATCTGCGGCGTGCAGATGGATATCAAAGTAGATGGTCTCAGCATGGACGTGATGCGCGCAGCGCTGTCACAAGCCCGCAAAGGCCGCCTGCACATCCTCGAAGCCATGTATACCTGCATTGGTGAAGCCCGTCCTGAGCCGAAACCGCACGCACCACGCATGGAGAAAATGATCATCGACCGCGAGTACATCGGCGCCGTGATCGGACCCGGTGGTAAAGTGATCCAGGAGATCCAGCGCGAGACCGGCACTACCATCAACATCGAAGAAGTTGGCCAGACCGGTGAAGTGAGCATCTTCTCTGCACAGAAAGAAAGTCTTGATAAAGCCATTGCATGGATCAAAGGCATCGTAGCCGTTCCGGAAGTGGGCGAAGTATACGATTCTACCGTGAAGAGCGTAATGCCTTACGGTGCGTTTGTAGAGTTCCTGCCCGGCAAACAAGGGCTGGTGCATATCAGCGAGATCAGCTGGAAACGTCTTGAAACATTAGAGGGAATTGTGAAGGAAGGAGATGCTTTCAAGGTAAAACTGATCGGTACAGATCCTAAATCAGGCAAGTTCAAATTGTCAAGGAAAGCATTGATCCCAAAGCCTGAGTTCAAGCCAAGGGAAGATCAGCAGAAGACTCCTCCACAGGGAGAATAATCTGTATAAAATCAAAAGTCACCCCGCTTAGCAATTGGTAGATTTTGCCGATTGGAAGCGGGGTTACTTTTGACTTTTTAATTCATAGTATATGAGTGATTACATCCAACTTATATTCCGGCCTGTAACAATGCAGCAATCGGACCAGCTGATCGCTGAACTGAGTGAGATAGGCTTTGAAGGTTTTGAAGAAGCGGATGATTGTTTGAACGCATTTATACCGGAAGCGGATTTTGATGAAGAGAAAATAAAGGGCCTTACAGGGAATGAAGGATTGAATTATACAAAGTCGGTAATAAAAGAAACCAACTGGAACCAGGTATGGGAATCCAATTTTGATCCGGTGGTGGTAGATGATTTTGTTGCAGTACGCGCTTCATTTCATGAGCCGATTTCTTCAGTGGAACACGAGATCGTAATCACTCCCAAGATGAGTTTTGGAACAGGTCATCATGCTACCACTTTTATGATGATGCAACAGATGCGCGGAATTTCATTCACCAATAAAAAAGTGTTTGATTTCGGAACAGGCACAGGAGTGCTGGCCATTCTTGCGGCAAGGCTTGGTGCTGCAGATGTGCTGGCGATCGATAATGATGACTGGAGTATTATTAATGCAAGAGAAAATACCGGGAATAATAAGGTCACCAATATCCATCTCGAAAAAGCGGATGATGCAGCAGTGCAGGGCCGTTTCGATATCATCCTGGCGAATATTAATAAAAACGTCATACTGGCCAACCTGGCTGTTTTGATTGAGCGGCTAATGCCTGGCGGGCAATTGCTTCTGAGCGGATTACTGGTGACTGATGAGCCGGATATCCGGGCGGCCTTGCAGGAGTACGGACTGCGCGTAGTTTCCCGGAGGGAAAAACACAACTGGCTCTGCCTGAGCGTTTCATATTGAGAAAAACAATATTTTGTGTTAAATTAACGTTACCAACTAGCGTTTTTTTTCTTATTTTTGTTTTTCAACTTCAACCCAAGTTTCTATGAATGAACTATTGCTGATAGTTCTCGCTTATCTTATTGGCAGCGTACCCACTTCTGTTTGGGTCAGCCGTTACTTCTTCGATATAGACATCCGGGAATATGGCAGCGGTAATGCCGGTGCTACGAATACTTACAGGGTATTGGGACCAAAATGGGGCACCATTGTAATGGTTACTGATATGCTGAAAGGAATGCTTGCAGTAAAACTCGCTCTTCTGCTTCCTGATTATGCTGATAGCGATCTCCGTTTTGTAAACCTTCAGATCGGCCTCGGTCTTGCAGCTGTGGTTGGGCATATATTCCCCATCTGGGCTGATTTCCGTGGTGGTAAAGGTGTTGCTACTTTGTTTGGGTTGGTAGTAGGCATTTCTCCCTGGACGGCTCTTTACTGCTCTGGAGTTTTCGTGCTTGTATTATTCCTGACG
>CBHEUU010000827.1:0-2114 GCA_965990355.1 uncultured Chitinophagaceae bacterium | reverse complement strand
AGTCACATCCAGTTGTTCAGACCAAAGGTGGAGGTGCCGGAGCTGTTCAGGCGTAAGAGTCCCTTCATGATATTTTTCAAGCAGTTGCTGTAAATCTTTTCCAGGTAGTTGCATAAACCGGCTTTACAACACTATGACATACGTAGGTATCGAAAGTACCACGTCTGCTATATTAACAAATTATGAATAGCCGGTAATCAAGAAATGTACAGGCTTATCTTCGCCCGGGACAATAATCATAACATGTCTATATATATATCTGCCGATGGCACGGAAGAGGACCTGTCCCTGCTGGATTTTGATAGTTTCTATAATCGTTACTGGAAATTATTGTATGCCACTGCCCTGACCAAAACAGGGGATCATGCAGACAGTGTGGATATCGTACAGGAACTATTTATTCATCTGTGGGAAAACAGGGCAACTATTCGTATAAAGGAATCCACGGAAGGTTATTTACTTATCAGCCTTCGTAACAGGATCTTAAATCACTACAGGCGTTGCGGTGTTCGTGAAAAGGTACAGCAGGATTATTCGCGTTTTGTTGAAGCGTTGGTAAGCAATAATGCTTTTAACGAACAGGAACGGTTCAGCGAGGTGGCTGAAGAGATGGTTCAAAAAGCAGTCGGACGATTACCCGAAAAAATGAGATACATTTTTGTCCAAAATAAGTATCACCAAAAAAACATTCAGCAACTGGCAGAAGAGCTGGACCTTTCTCCGCAAACAATAAAAAACCAGCTAACCAAGGCGCTTCACCAGCTGGAACGCTTGCTCAGGCAGCATCATGCCCGTGAAATAACCTTGCTTTTTATCTTATTTGTTTCGCAGGAAAAGCTATAAGTTACCCATTTTTACATGGGACTCGAACCATTCCAAATGATTCCCGATTACTCTTTATACAATAAAAGCTTCTCTTTCATTTCAATCGTATTCTGTACATCCAGTTTTTCAAAAGCACGCCTTTTATAGGTACTGATCGTAGTGGAATCAATTTTCATTTTCTCGGCTATTTCTTTGGTGCCCATTCCCATGGCCACATATTCTACCACTTCCAGTTCCCTGTCGGACAGTGAATCAATCGGGTTCCTGGGTAAAGTTGATTTGATGGAACTAAATAAAATTTCTTTTAATCCCGGACTTAAATAAGTATCGCCGCTGAAAACAGTTTGGATGGCTTTTTCCAATTCATCAACACTGGATTGCTTGCATACAAATCCACGCACGCCCTTTTCAATAAACCGTTTTGCATAAATCCGCTCTGCACTCATGCTATAGACAAGAAAGATTACCCGCTCGCTTTGTTCAGATATTTGCTGAATAATAGAAAAAATATTTCCGTCTGCCAGGAACATATCAAGGATAGCATAATCTACTTCCTGGCTGGATAAGATCTCTACTACTTCGGCACAGGTAGATGCTTCAATAAAATGATATTGTTCGGGAAAGGACCTGATAGACATCTTTACTCCCCTGCGTACCATTTCATGATCGTCGGCAATAAGAACAGTTTTCATTCAGCATAGGTTATTGATGACGAATATATTGATAATTGATAGTATCGCAATTGTCAATTTTAATTAAAACCCATTGTTCAGGCTTTCGGAAGCCCGAGCTGTATAGTAACCCTTGTACCTTTATTCAATATACTTTCCACCGTTATGCGGCCATCCACAAGCCGAAGGAGGTCCTTGATAATAACATACCCAAATTGATATTTGGATGTTTGGCTCACAGAATAACCAGCAACAAAAGCCTCAGGTAAATTCAGTTTCTTAACCAATTCAGGAGGCATTCCAGCACCAGTATCAGTAACAGTAAGATATAAATAGCGGTCGGCACATTGACTGATGATTCTGATCTCTCCGGCAATCGTATACTTTGTGGCATTCATTGCCAGGTTATAAATAATTACCCCGACAGCCTGACGGTATTGAAATACTTCTATATTCTCAGGAACATCATTATAAAACATGATCCCTTTTTCTTTTGCCAATGTGGAAGCGATCTCTACTGAATCTGCAACCAGGCCATGGAGGTTAAATTTTTCTGGTTTCATCTTTACCGATCCATGATGGAACTTGATCCAGTTCAGTATATTCATGGAAAGTGAC
>CBHEUU010000826.1:0-2114 GCA_965990355.1 uncultured Chitinophagaceae bacterium | reverse complement strand
TGCTTTTTATTATTACTGCGACCGGCCGGGAGCAAATAACATGGTGGTGCAACGGGGGCGTTTTGAAGGATGGAACTGGACAACTACAGGATCTTTTATCAGAAGGATAAAAGGAAATTAAATTATTCTCTCTGCCTGAAGTAAAAAGTACTTACTGTCATCATTATCCTCACACATTGAAACGCGGTCCATTGCATAAATTGTTTAAACGAGAATAAAGAGGTTGTATAGGTCCTTGCATTGATCGGTTTGCAATCTTTCTGGATGATCTGATCAATTTCTTTTAATACTTTTCCGGAAAATTCTTTGTCTTTCACATCAATATTCAGTTCGATACTGGCATGCCTGCTGATATTATTAACGTTGTATGAACCGATGGTCAGTAATTCATCATCCGCTATGGCCATCTTTGCATGCAGTACGGCAGGCTGATATTCATAGATCTCTATATTGTGACGCAACATCCAGCGATAGAGATATCTTTCAGCATATTTGGAAACAGGCACATCAGACGTGGATGCGAGGATTACCCGTATTTTAACTCCCCTTTTTGCTGCCCGTTTTAATTGTTTACGGAAGATAAGGCCAGGAAGAAAATAACTGCAGACAATTGTAATGGTATGATGTGCCGATCTGAACAATTCCATATAGGTAGCAGTTACTTCCTGTTGCCGTTTCACCCAATCATTCTGTCTTACTCTTGCGGCGACTCCTTTGTGAGTATTTGCTTCATCCAATATGGAATGGGCAAGGGCCCGTCTCTTTCTGAACCTTCTTTTTTTTGACCATAACTGCTGGCAAATATGATGAAGCTCAGTTGATGCAGGTCCTTCGAGATATAAAGCCAGGTCAAACCAGGTGGGTTGCTCCGGTAAGGTGTTGTACCGGTCGGCTATATTCAATCCTCCTACCAATGAGCAAGCGGAGTCTACCACTACTACTTTATGATGCAACCGGCGTCCGAAATAAAGATACCTGCTTTGAAAAAGCGGTTCAAAAAAACGGAAGCGGACACCCGCTTCCTGCATACTGCGGATAAATTCAACCGGCAGATGCTGCGAAGCATAACCATCAGCCAGGAGAAATACTTCCACATTTCTTTTAGCCGCAGCGGTCAGGCAATTGGCTACAAGTGTACCTGTATGATCGTCATTAAAAATATATGTATGAAGATGGACTGATTGTGTGGCTGAATTGATCATGCGGCAAAGCGTATCAAAAAACTCTGTTCCGCTATGGATCAGTTGTACTGTGTTGCAGCTATATTTTTTGGACATACAAGCATTGCCTTATTTATCCTTATCACTATCATCTGTCATTGCAGCAATATCTGAAGCGATATGGCTGACAATTGATGCAATTCCCTCTTTCCGTATTTTAATCTTATTGTCAATTTGCTTCAGCCCTTTAACCGTGAATGCGACCAGCACAGTTTGCTCCAGTGCTTTTGAATTGGCCACTGTGCCGGTCAGAAAAGCCAATCTGTCTTTGACTTTTACCTGGATATCTGTGGTATCCCAGGTAGTGATGGCATCAAATTTCCGCTTGAGCTCCTGTTCCATCCGTCTATCTTCCAACTCTTCCGGCGGTAATGAATTTTTTGGTTGGTTTGCCATGGCAGTTATTTAAAATCCTTGAACAATCCTGTGAATAAGATCAAAAACTGAACCTTATTCTGCGTAACAGCCAGGCTAAGGATGTTGACGGGAGGCATATTCCAAAAAGAGCGATGAGTGATTGACTGTGTAATATCATCCCCGCGGCAGGAATGGTTTTACACAGCCCAAAGTTATCCATGAAGGCGTTAAGAATTGTAAAGGCATTATATTTAGGCGTGTTAATGACCCGGGCGGAGATGATTGAAAGCATGAAAGCAAATGGATTTAAAATTTAAACGGACAAGAATTGCACCCACTCCAAGCGGGTTTCTTCATTTGGGAAATGTGCTGTCATTTGCACTGGCAGCAGCATTGGCCAGGAATACAGGTGCACAGATATTACTGCGGATTGATGATATGGACAGGGAACGGGCCGGCAGGGAATACGTACAGGATATTTTTGACACTCTTCATTTCCTGGAAATACCCTGGGATGAAGGTCCACGCAATTATGAC
>CBHEUU010000825.1:0-2124 GCA_965990355.1 uncultured Chitinophagaceae bacterium | reverse complement strand
GTAGGAAAATTCCATAAATGAAAATTGAAAATTGAGCGTTGAATATTGATATTTCTACGCTATGCGATAAAAATGCTCAATATTCAACGCTCAATTTTCAACAATCATTCCGGCCGAAATGACTTTTATTTCACCCTCTTAATAGAGCATCCCACTGACTTTGTAGTAGGGGTTTCAACCGTTTTACCAGCGGTCATTTCCTCAATAGCAATGCTCAAATGCCTCCTGGTCACCTGGTCGGCCGCACTTGAATTATCGTCAATGGCGCCATGGTAAACCAGCTTGCTGTTTTTGTCAAAAAGGAATACTTCAGGGGTGCGGGTTGCACCAAAAACATCAGCCATTGCTGAATTGTTGTCGAGCACATAGCTGAAATTATAGCCCTGCTCTTTAGCATAAGCCTGCATATCGTCGTATGAATCGCCATCGCCCCTGGTGGCTTCATTCGGGTTCAGCAGGATAACGCCAATGCTTTTACTGTTAGCCAGCTTAGCGGCTTCCAGGGTACGGCCCTGGTATTTTTTTACTACAGGGCAGGTATTGCAACTGAACATCACCAGCAGTCCATTCTTTTTCATCGCATCCTTAAAGGATACTTCTTTACCGCTGATGTCTTTCATTTTTGTATCGGCATTCGGTAAGCTGGAACCAATAGCAAGCGGATCGGATATAGTCCGGAATGCCATAAAAGCTATTGCAGCCACGGGGATGACAGCGAGAAGGATTTTTTTCATAACAATTTGATTTGAGGTGATATCTCAAATTTCCGCAAAAATCATGCGCTGTGGTGCCCGCCTGCAAGATTTTTATTCCTTTCATCCACTTCGTACTTCAGGGAGTTGATACTTACATTCAACTCAAAACCAATCAATAGCACCAGTGAATTGAAATAAATCAGCAGCATCAGGATCAGCACCGTGCTGATTGACCCGTAAAGCTCATTGTAGTTGGAGAAATTGCTGACCCAATAAGAAAAGCCTGCCGTGAATGCGATCATCAGGAAACCGGCCACTATGGAACCCGGATTGATCAGCTTCCAGCGTTTGTGCATGGCAGGTGCATACCGGTAGATAAAAGAAATGCAGGAAAAGAACATCAGGACGATAAAGATCCAGCGAAGGTTATGGATCAGCGTGATGATTGTTTCATTGGTAATACCCAGCCACCGCAATACAGCGCCCTGCATGATCAACGCAGTGATAGTGATGAAAAGAAGAATGAATAAAATAAACGTAAGCCGGAGTGCCACGCCCCGCTGGTTGAGCCCATTGCGTTTTTTAAAACCTATATAATCTTTATCGAAGGAACGCATGATCCCCATCACGGCATTGGAAGAGAAGAACATGGCCAGCACAAAACCGGTGGACAGAAGTCCTGTTCTTGGTTTATTCAAAATGTCCGACAGGAAATCAATCAGTCCATGGTTATTCTTTTCCCCCGGCACCACATCCCTGATAAGGCCAAACATCTGCTGGATAAATTCTTTTGAAATAGGAAGATAAGGCACCAGGGTGAACAGGAATATTACTGCAGGGGGAATGGCCATGGTGAAGTTGAATGCAATGGCGGAGGCCCTTTCGGTAAACCCTTCTTTCTTTGCCTGCCTGAAAAAGAAACGGACCACGTCAAACAATGGAATGCCCTTAAAGCCTGGAAGGATCACCTTCTTGCTTTTCCTGATCAGGAAACTGGCAGGCGCGGATGTTATAAATTCTCTTCTTATCCGGGTGATCAGTCTCGTGATATCCATTATTTCATCTGTTTATTTATTATTTTTTGGGTCAGATGGAATTCGCCATAGGTAATCATCTTTTAAAAAAGCCCTATGGCTCATTTCACATTGCGGTTATTCAATTCTTTTTGATAAAGACGGGCATGCTCCATATGATCTTTATAATTGCTGGTGAATACATGCGTGCCATCAAATGCAGGGTTGGCTACAAAATAGATATAATCTGTTTTCGGTGCATGCAACACTGCATCTATCGTAGCTGTGCCTGGTGTGCAGATCGGTCCCGGTGGCAGTCCTTTATTAACGTAAGTATTGTAAGGTGAAACCGTAAGCAGTTGTTTTTCATAAATGCGGCGCAAACCAAAATTCCGTAAAGCAAATTTCACAGTCGG
>CBHEUU010000824.1:0-2136 GCA_965990355.1 uncultured Chitinophagaceae bacterium | reverse complement strand
AATATAAGATCCGGGGTCTCCCGGCGCTGCACTCATTTCAAACCAATAAACCTTATTGCTTAGAAAATACTGCAGACATGAGAGACCCCGGATCTCAGTGAACTACAATTGCAAGCTAACTAAGCCTGGTCCGGGGTGACAATTGAAAAGATCCCGCTTATCGAGCATCCCATATTCCGCATCCCGTACCGTACCTAGAACCCAATATCCAGTCCCAGCGTGGCAATCGCTTCCAGGTAAGTGAACGCATGCGTAGCCCTGTTGCCTTTCGTAGTAGAAGTATTCGCCAGCGCATTCACATAACGTACATAACCTGTTTTCCCCGTAGCTTCCAGGAATAAATGCTTAAACGGATAAACGCGAAGCCCTGCCTCTGTGCTGATATTATAACCTGCAATATGGAATTTGTTGTTCAGGCGATCACCCTTCCAGGTAAAATCAGTCCGTGGAATATTAATGCCTGCGCCAGCTTTCCACATATATTTAATAATACTGCGGGTGTGTGCGTGATTTTGAAGACCATTATATAAACGAACATAGTTTATGTGCAGCCAGTTAGCTCCATCAGAATGTTCGAAGTGCAAAAAGGTTTGAGGATTCAACACACTGTCGCCATCCACTTTCACACCACCGATAGTGCCGGTCACCCTTGCAGTTTGCCCGTCTTTTACAATATACTTGGTGTGGTCAAAATTGATCTCGATGGCTTTGGAATGAGCTTTGTCCAGATAGAAACCGATCCTGTAATTGTATTGCGGAATGGAGACTTCTGTTGGTTTTTTATACACTGCATCGAAGTCGCCTGAGTCGTGGGCCTTTACCCTGTGCAGGATAAAATCATCACCGTTGCTCATCTTGAAATGTATATCGCTGCGGCTATAAGAATCTACGTTATAGCCCCACTGAAAATACATTCCTTTTAGCCAGTGTTCTTTGGGTTTTTTACTTTGGTTGTCTTGTGCGTGCAGTAGTACTGTGCCGGATAGCCATGCTACCAATAAAGCCGATCTTTTCATGGTGCAAAATTAGGAGAAGATCATGTAACATGTACCAGGTACACTTCGCGTAGCACAATCGTACTGCCTAATCTTCAATATGAAGCCGGTGAAACATCCGGTGCATAACCGGGGCCAGTATCACCCCGATATTCGTAATAAACACCACGCCGCTGAAGAGGGCATAAAAGGAAGAAAACCATTTACCGCTGACAGTAGTAATCTCTACTACTGGTCCCATCCCACTTAAGATCATCGAAGCATTATGAATAGCATCCAGCCAGGCAATATGGGCTGTATAGTGATAACCAAATATGCCGATCAGCAGGCAAACAAAAAGAATGGACATTGCCAGCAGGATATTAGTTAGTACCCGCCGGTAAAACACCCGCATTGGGGCCAGCTTCTGTTTTCGGTGTTCGTACATGATGGTCCTTAAGGGCAGGTAGAATTGATCTGCTGGTCAATCATTTTTTTGATTTCAAGATGGACTCCTGCTTTTTCTTCATTCAGCAGGGTTTTCGTAAAAACAAGATACGCATAACCCCTGCAAAAATCAATCATTGGCCAGGTGCCAAATAAACCCGGGCTTGCAAGCACAGTAGCTTTACCGTCTTTTTCTTCCATTGCCCAGCTTCCCAGTGCATAGTTAAAACCTTCTGCAGCCTTTGGTGCGTATTTGATCTGCGAAGGTTTTGTTTGCACCTGCATCAATGTGTTCACAGACTCTTCACTGAGTATTTGCTTGCCGTTGATCTTTCCTTTATTAAGCAGCATTACCAGGAAGCGCATATAATCATCCGGCGTGGAAAAGGCGCCGCCAGAAGGGTTTACCGGTCCTCCATCCATGGTGGTAAAACTTGTTTTGCGCATGGCCATCGGATTAAAGAGTTTTTGTTTGATCAGCACATCAAACCTTTTCTTGCTGATCACTTCCAGCACCCGGCCGGCAATATTGATACCGATGGAGCCATACCAGAAATCAGTGCCGGGATTGGACCTGATCTCCCTGGCCGCAAAAGAATTGACCTCTTCTTCGAGGGATTGGAATTTTTTCCGCTGGAAAAGTTTTTTCAAAAAATTGGCATCATCCTCGATGCCTGTCATCTGCGAAAGGCAATTGCGGATAGTGATATAACTT
>CBHEUU010000823.1:0-2147 GCA_965990355.1 uncultured Chitinophagaceae bacterium | reverse complement strand
AACACTATTCAACACAGGGTTATCGAAGTCATTATTCCAGTCGAATGTATAGATCTCACCATATCCCGCTGCAGGATCCTGCCTGTCATTCACCGATGCAAGCCAAAGCGCCTTCCCGCGGTCAATTGAATTAAGCATTTTAACTCTTGTTGATTTTTCTGACTGCGCAGAAATACTGCTGTTCAATTGAAAGACAACTTTACCATTCGTATTAGACCCATTCTTCGTTGTTACAATGATGACACCATTTGATGCACGCGAACCATAGATTGATTCGGCTGATGCATCTTTTAGTACCTGGACCGATGCAATAGTAGCCGGGTCCATATTCTGGAATACCTCCGGCCTTGTTGTAGGCACTCCATCTATAATATAGAGCGGATCATTATTACCCAGCGTATTGGCACCACGGATAAGTATCCGTCCATTCGAACCGTTTGGTGAACCATCCTTTTCTATATAAAGACCAGCTACACGTCCCTGCAGCGCCTGCATGGTATTGCCGGAACTGGTGTTTTTCACAGGTGCGAGATCGACAACTGCTACGGCACCGGTTACGTCCCTTCTGCGTTGTGAAGTATAACCGACTACTACCACTTCTCCGATGTTCTGTTGTCCTTCTTCCATTATCACCGGTTGACCGGTCAGTTGGCTAACCAGAAGGGTAACATCTTTCATTCCAACATAAGTAAAGAAAATAGAATCGCTGTCAGCGGCTTCTATTGTGTAAATACCAGATCCGTCGGTGCTGGTGATAGATTTTCCAGCTTTAACGGTCACTCCCTGTAATGGCTTACCGGAGGTTTTACTGATCACGGACCCGCTGATCCGTTTCAGCTGAGCATTGGAGATCCCCGCTATGAGTAACAAGGTGATCAGGCAAGACAATGTGCGCATACGCGTGAGTTTTAGGTTGTTTAGAATCGTTGTTTTGGTATTTTATAAAATCTATGTCATTATCTCTTCCGTATCATATTCCGGGCAGGCCCCCCGCTTCGTGGCAACAAAAGCGCCCAGGCTATTCGCAAATTCCAGCGCTTCCTTATCTGATACGCCGGCAATAAGTTTTGAAAGCAGCCCGGCGAGGAATGCATCCCCGCTTCCCACTGTATCATCAACCGCAACAATCAGCCCGGGCTGTTTAATCAGGTAACCATCACTGATAAAGATGGCGCCGCCGCTACCCATGGTGACCACTGCATTGGCGATCCCGAATTTTTCGCAGAAGAAGCGGAGCCGGTCCTCTGTTTGTGAAAGATGGGTATGCCAGCCGGTAACCATTTCCAGTTCCGACAGGTTCATCTTCACAAAATCAGCTTTGCGCAATAACTCAGTAATGAGTTCCCGGGTGTAAAAACCCGCTCTCAAATTGATGTCGAATACTTTTTGACAAGGCAGTTCCAGCAATTTGAAAAGTGTATCCCTCGACACTGCACTACGGGCTGCCAGGCTTCCATATATAAAAAAGGAGGCGTTGCCAAGCAGTTCTTCAAAGCCGGGCTCCCAGGTAATATGGTCCCAGGCAACAGGTTGTATGATATCATACTCCACATCATGATTACTGAGTGGTCTTGCGTAAACTTTTCCTGTTTCATAAGTTTTATCAGACTGAAACCAGGATGTATCAACACCTTTTTTACTAAAAAGAGTACGGAGGCGTTCGCCTTCTTCATCCATGCCTATTCTTGTTATTACAGGAGCATGGACACCTTGTTTTTGAAGATGGTAAGCAACATTCACCGGCGCGCCTCCGGGCACTGCCCCGGATGGCAGAATATCCCAGAGCACTTCTCCAAAACATACTACACCGTTTTTCTTATCAGAATACATAAATCAGGATTGATGATTGGTTAGTTTGATTTCAAGTTCCTCAAGTGATGCGCCTTTTGTTTCCGGCATTTTAGTCAATACCCATACCAGTTGAAGCACCATGATCACACTGAAAAAAGCAAAGATTGGCCAGGGATTATCTTTGAATACTCCCTTCTGCGCGTCGAGAAAATAAGGTGTAACGAGAGTAATTAATGCAGCGAAGATCCAGTGAACGCTTGCTCCGAACGATTGACCGGCAGCCCTGAACCGGTTGGGAAATATTTCTGAAATAAATACCCAGATCACAGCACCCTGCCCAACAGCATGTGCTGCAA
>CBHEUU010000822.1:0-2148 GCA_965990355.1 uncultured Chitinophagaceae bacterium | reverse complement strand
TTTTTAAGGCCTGATGGAACTTCCCATGGAAGTTTCATTTCTTGTTGTTTTGCTGTTTTTTAATTTGCTGAAGAAGGCTTTCCAATTCTTCCACTGAAATATTGTTTTCCTTTACCAGAAAGGAAACAACATTGCTGAATGAGCCTTCAAAATATCCTTTCACCAGTTGCTTCATGCTTCTCTTGGAATAATCATCTTTACTCACCAATGGGTAATACTGGTGCTGACGACCCATTACATTTGCAGCAGCGAATTCTTTTTCCATTAAGATCTTTAGCAGGGTGGCAACAGTATTCTGGTGTGGCTTTGGCTCAGGCATTGCATCCACGATATCGCGCAAAAAAGCTTTCTCCAGTTTCCATAAAATCTGCATCACCTGTTCTTCTGCTTTGGTAAGTGCTTTCATTTTTCAGCGTTTATTTTTAACCCGTATAATAGGTGCCGGGTATGATCTTGTAAATTACAAAACGAATCTATAACTAATTGTTTAGTTCTACAACTAATTTTTTAGTTTACTTAAAAAAATGGCAGTTTTCGCCTTAGTTTGCCTTATTTTGCAGCAAACGAACGGAGTAATGTCTGAGCCGATTATCGAAATACAACACGCTAATATATATCAGGGCAATAATCTCATTTTACAGGACGTAAACCTGACGGTTAACAAAGGCGAATTTGTGTACCTCGTGGGTAAAACCGGAACAGGGAAATCCAGCCTTTTAAAGACGCTTTACGGGGAACTGGCTCTTACAGAAGGAGAAGCGATCGTGGCTGGTTTCGGGATAAAGAACATGGATTGGCGGAAAGTGCCTTTTCTGCGCCGCAACCTGGGCGTAGTGTTCCAGGACTTTCAATTGCTGACCGACCGTAATGTGAACGATAACCTGAAGTTTGTGCTCCGGGCCACAGGCTGGACGGATGCAAGGCTTATGGATGAAAAGATACAGGACGTGCTGGAAAAAGTAGGCCTCAAAGCCAAGGGCTTTAAAATGCCTTTTGAGCTGAGTGGCGGAGAGCAGCAACGCGTGGATATTGCCAGGGCTTTACTGAATTCACCTAAACTGATCCTTGCAGATGAGCCTACAGGTAACCTCGATCCTGAAACATCGGATGAGATCATGAACCTGCTGTTCCATATCTCCAGGGATTTCAATACTACCATCCTGATGGCTACACACGATTATATTGTAGTGCAGAAATTCCCCGCACGCATGATCCGTACAGAACGGGGCAGGGTAATTGATAATGCTACCATAACCATTGAATAAGCTCACGTGTATTCTTTTCGTTATTGTAGGTATTACCCAATAATTGCTTTCTTAATATTTTTTCTTCCCGCGTATACGGCTGGTGATAGAGCTGCAGGATGATGGATGCAAATGCATTGGCATTGTTCCCGATATGGCAGGCCTCTTCAAGTCCCGTGCCGGCTACCATTGGTTCATTCACCAGGCAATGCCTTCCTTCAAACAAAGCATGAAGCAGTTTAAGCCTGATACCTGTCACATTTTTATTGAAACAGGGCAGCACATGAATATGGGCTTTGCGTACGAGGTCGTTCATTTCTGATTCAGAAGGATCCGCTACTATGCAGGTATGCTGGCAGAGCTCGGCCACTTTCAATAATCTTTTCGATGGTTTTTTACCGGCAATAATAAACGGAGCTCTTGCTTTGGTGACCACATTGCAAAGAAGCCATAAAGCTGCTGTCTCATTTTCCGGCACAGAAAGATTGCCGTGATATAAACAGAAATTTCCCTGTCCTTCTTCACCATTTACTTTTTGCCAGGTAGGGAAAGTGGGAAGGAAGCGGACATTATCAAGATGGTAAATATTTTTCAGCGAATCGATATCATTTCCTGATACGCATGCATACGTGCATTGCTTGGGAAGATGCGCAGAATATTTTTTTAATAAACGGCTTTCATTGAAGAAATACAGTTTTTTTGGCAGGAAAGTTTCCACTCTTGCGAGTTCCTTATAATAAATGCTTTCTTCATTGTGCATCCGCACGATGATCTTGCGTTCCGTTAAATCCAGGTTTTGTAAAATGCCGGTGCAATGAATGCCTTCGAGTAAGATGGGATAATTGTCTTGCTTCAGCCGGTTGATCAGTTGTTCATTAATACGTGAAGAAACAATGAACGGCAA
>CBHEUU010000821.1:0-2159 GCA_965990355.1 uncultured Chitinophagaceae bacterium | reverse complement strand
GAAAGTGGAGATCCTGAATTATACCAAGCGGCTCACTTTTCAAACCATCAATGATACTACCAAACTGACCATCATTTCAGGTGATGTGAAATTGCGGCAGGGAACTACCCTGTTCTATTGTGATAGCTGCGTGATGAACAACAGCTCCAATACTTTTGAGGCCTGGGGCAAAGGCAAGCAGGTACACATCAATGATTCCGATACCGCCAATATTTATTCCAACCACCTTTTATATTATACACAAAAGAAACTGGCTTATCTCGATGGTAATGTTAAAATGACCGACGGGAAAGGTGTGCTCACTACGCCCAACCTGGAATATGATATGGAGACCAATATTGGTATCTATAAGAACGGCGGTAAAGTAGTGAATGATAAAACAGTGCTCACCAGCCAGGAAGGCTGGTACTATGCCGATCTGAAAGATGTTTATTTTAAAAAGAACGTGAAGCTGAAAGATCCGGCCTACGATATCGTGACGGACTCTCTTTTATATAATACAGAAAGCAAAACAACACGTTTTATTGCGCAGACAGTCATTACAGACACTGCGGGTAAGGAAATTACTACCAGGGAAGGATTTTATAATCAACTGACAAAGCAGGCCGAATTTGGCCGCAGGCCCATTATTAAAGATCGCAAGACAACCATCATAGCCAATACTGTTACTCAAAACGACAGCATTTACCGGGCAGAAGGCAATGCGATCATTATTGATTCAGCGAATGGCACCACTATTATCGGCGGTCTTATTTATCAGAATAAAAAAACAGAAGCCATACTTGCCACCCGCAAACCGCTCATGATCCTCAAGCAGGATAATGATTCCACCTTTGTAGCAGCAGATACGCTATTCTCAGCCAGGCTGACTGATAAGTTCGGCATGGATTCCATTATCGTTGATACCGTGAAAGGAATCAAGATGGCAGCGATGGACCCGAAAGACAGTGCCAACCGCTACTTCGAAGCTTACCGCAATGTGCGCATCTTTAACGATTCGCTGCAGGCAGTCGGCGATAGCATGTTCTATTCTTTTAAAGACTCTATATTCCGCCTTTATAAAGATCCTGTGGTATGGGCGCAGCAGAATCAGGTAACCGGTGATACGATCTACCTGCATACCAAAAATAAAAAGGCAGATAAAGTGGAAGCGTTTGAGAATGGTTTTATGGTCAACAGGCTTGATACAGAAGTATACAACCAGATAAAATCAACCCGTATTGATGGCTGGTTTGTAGATGGTAATATTGATTCAGTAAGAGCGAAAGGTTTTGCTGAATGTATTTATTATATACAGGATGATGATAGTGCCTATACCGGCATCAATGAATCCCACTGCGATATCATCGATATTTACTTTGCACAAAAAGAAATAGACAGGGTTGTATTCCGCAGCGCCGTTACCGGCACACTCTGGCCAATGCGCCAAAAAAGCCCCAACGAAATGAAACTTGCGAACTTCCGCTGGCTGGAAGAAAGAAGGCCGAAAACGAAGTACGAAATGTATGAATAAGGGCTATGATTTACGTGTTACACGAAGAAATTCCTCCCTGTACTTTTTATGATTGGTGCCCATCAGGCGATCCCATATATTGAAATACAGACCATAATTCCCCTTACCATAATGGTGATGCATATTATGATGGGTAGAACTATTGTAAAGGTTCAGCCATTTATTTTGAATAAAACGCTGCGGGAAAAGTTCATAACCCAGGTGACCCATCACATTCATGCTGATCATATATATACCGAAAAGGCCAAAAGCAGCGGTGTGTAAAGGCAGGAGATATGCTGCAAGCGGCACAATCCCTACTTCTATTATAGCTTCTACCGGATGAAATGAATAGGCAGCCCAGGGGGTTGGGTTATGGCTTCTGTGGTGTACTGAATGTACATAACGGAATATTTTTTTCCAGTGCATAAACCGGTGGGTCCAGTAAAAATAGGTGTCGTGCAGCAGAATTACCAGCAGGATACTGATAAAAAACCAGGTAACAGAATGCTCGTGTATATTGCTGTAAACCTGTGTTGTATTACGGACCGGCGAAAACAGGAAGGTATAGATCACAAAAGCAAAAATAAAAACAGTACCAAGTGAATAAAAAAGCTCTGTGCGGATGGCTTCTGCTTTAGGAAATCGTTGCTGGATTTTACGGCCC
>CBHEUU010000820.1:0-2170 GCA_965990355.1 uncultured Chitinophagaceae bacterium | reverse complement strand
GAGAAGAAAACCGTGAGTTCTTTCAGTGGAAAAGAGTTGGAGTATGACTATCTCATTCTAGCCACTGGTTCCTCAGCCTTTGTTCCCTCCATTCCCGGCATTGACAAAGAAGGTGTCTTTGTTTATCGCACCCTCGAAGACCTCCATCTCATCCAACGTCATGCACCACTTAGTAAAAAAGCAGCAGTGATCGGCGGCGGCCTGCTCGGCCTTGAAGCCGCAAAAGCCATGCTGGATCTTGGGATAGGGGATACTCACGTAATAGAATTTGCTCCGAGGTTAATGCCCCGGCAGCTTGATAATAATGCCTCTGTTGTTCTTCAGCAAAAACTGGCCTCGCTTGGCATCACTTCCCATGTTGGAAAAAATACTATTGCCGTGCTCGGGAATGAATCCATCAGAGGTTTGATGTTTAGCGATGGCACCATTCTACATGCCGATATACTGGTGATCTCCGCCGGTATAAAACCCCGCGATGAACTGGCAAAAAATTCCGACCTGGCTGTTGGTCACCGCGGCGGTATTATTGTTAACGACCTGCTGCAAACCAATGACAGCTCCATTTTCGCTATTGGCGAATGCGCCCTGCACAATGGAATGATATATGGCCTTGTAGCTCCAGGTTATGAAATGGCTGATGTGGTGGTGAGCAATCTCTGCGGCGGGAACAAGACATTTACGGGTTTCGACATGAGCACCAAGCTCAAGCTTATTGGCATCGACGTGGCAAGTTTTGGAGATCCGTTCATCGCCGGTGAAGATGCTAAAACTATCGTTTTTGAAGACAGCCATAATGGTATTTACAAGCGGATCAATTTTACACCCGATGGCAAGCAATTGCTGGGTGGAATACTCGTAGGCGATGCAGAAGCTTATAATATGCTGCAACAGGTTTGCCGTAATAAACTGGCACTGCCGCCCAATCCTGAAGACCTTATCATTAAACCGAAGCAGGGAGGATCACCCGCTTCAGGCGTTGGTTCCCTTCCTGATGAAGCACTGATCTGCAGTTGCGAGAACGTTTCCAAACGAGATCTTTGCAACGCAATAGGCGAACACAATTGCGAAACGGTTGATGCGCTCAAAAAATGTACAAAAGCAGGGACCGGTTGTGGCGGATGCGTACCAATGCTGAAAGACATCCTGCTACACACTATGAAAGAGCAGGGAAAATATGTGAGGAATGTGCTCTGTGAACATTTCGGTTATTCCCGCCAGGAATTATTTGACCTGGTTAAACTGAAACAGCTGAAAGATTTTGATGCAGTGCTGGATGTGTTAGGTAAAGGAGACGGTTGTGAAACATGCCGGCCTGCTATCAGTTCCATCCTCGCTTCTTTATGGAATGAGCCGGTGCTTAAAAAAGAAAATCACACTTCACAGGATACCAACGACAGGTTCCTTGCCAATATACAAAAAGGAGGAACTTATTCTGTAGTGCCGCGTATTCCCGGTGGAGAGATCACGCCGGATAAACTCATGGTGATCGCACAGGTGGCAAAGAAGTATAATCTCTATACGAAAATAACCGGCGGGCAAAGGATCGATATGTTTGGCGCACACGTGAATGATCTTCCATTGATCTGGGAAGAACTGGTGGCTGCAGGTTTTGAAAGCGGTCACGCTTATGGCAAAGCGCTCCGTACAGTGAAAAGCTGTGTAGGTTCCACCTGGTGCCGGTTTGGCCTGCATGACAGCGTAAGCTATGCTATCCGTATTGAAGAAAGATACCGCGGCCTGCGTGCTCCCCATAAAATCAAATCGGCTGTATCTGGTTGCATAAGGGAATGTGCTGAAGCGCAATCGAAAGACTTCGGCATCATTGCCACAGAAAAAGGATGGAACCTTTATGTATGCGGCAATGGCGGATCAAAACCCCAGCATGCTTTATTGCTCGCAAGCGATCTTGACTCCGAAACCTGTATTAAATATATCGATCGCTTCCTGATGTTTTATATCCGCACAGCCGATCCTCTTGCACGTACAGCCACCTGGCTGAATAAAATGGAAGGAGGAATTGATTACCTGCGCAACGTTGTGGTTAATGACAGTTTGGGTATTGGCGAGGAATTGGAAATGGAAATGCAGGCATTGGTCGACAGTTATCAATGTGAATGGAAGCAGGTGGTTGAAACTCCTGAACTGCGGAAACGGTTCAGTCACTTCGTGA
>CBHEUU010000819.1:0-2172 GCA_965990355.1 uncultured Chitinophagaceae bacterium | reverse complement strand
AATTGATCCAGGTTTTTACTTTGGTACGTAAACTGTCCGATTGTTTATCCAGCGCTTTCAACTCAGCCGTTCTTACAGCTATTTCAGTTTCATTTTTCGTGTCCAGTGCATTGGTGAAATTGGTAACTGCAGCTTGTTTTTGCGCAGCCAATGCGGTGTACTGGGCATTAACGATATTGAAAGAATCCTTTAAGGGTGATTGCAGAATCTTTTCCACCTGCTTCCCGTTAAAAAACACAGGAGCTTTATTGAACTGGTAGAAAGTGAATACCATGGCCCCTACCAGCAATATCAGGAATTGCATGGGCACTTTCACAAACGCATTCATGATCAAACCCATCTTGCTCTCCCTGTCAGATTTAGCAGTGAGATAACGGCCAACCTGGCTTTGATCAGCCCCGAAATAAGAAAGCACCAGGAAGAATCCACCGATCAATCCGCTTAGCAGGTTATAACGGCCGCTCCAGTCGATCTTACCATCTGTGATGCCGCTGGAGATCACATTCAGCTTGCCCAGTTTACCACTGACCTCAAGTGCATCAGTAAAGCCAACATTCTCCGGCAGCATCTTCACCACCATATATGCAGCAAGGAACATACCCGTGAAAATGATGATCAGTTGAAGTTTTTGCGTATGGGCCACAGCTTTCGCCCCGCCGGTCATTGTATAAATGATCAGCAGGCCACCCATAACAAGGTTTGTCCAGTAAATATTCCAATCAAGCAAAGAAGATAAAATGATGGAAGGCGCGAATACGCTTATGCCTGTGGAAAGTCCGCGCTGTAAGAGAAACAGGAATGCGGTAAGCGTTCTGGTTTTACCATCAAACCTTCCTTCAAGGTATTCATACGCTGTATAAACTTTGAGTTTCCTGAATATGGGAACAAAGAAAATGCAGATCACTATAGTGGCCAATGGGATCCCGAAATAATATTGAATAAACCCCATTCCTTCGGTGTATGCCTGGCCTGGTGCAGAAATAAATGTTACGGCACTTGCTTGCGTGCTCATAATGCTGAGCAGCACTATTCCCCAGGGCAGGCTTCGGTTGCTGAGAAAGTAACCGTCGAGGTTGCGCGAGGTCCGGCTTTTTGACAAACCGTAAGCGATAATGGCAAGCAGTGTGATGACCAGTACTATCCAATCGAGCTGGCTCATGCAAATCGTTTGGTGAACAAAGTGAATAAAAGGATCAGAACAATAAGGAACACCAGCACCAGCACATACCAGTAACTCCAGCGCTTGAATAATGGCGGTCTTTCGTCGT
This sequence comes from uncultured Chitinophagaceae bacterium, assembly GCA_965990355.1. Lineage (GTDB taxonomy): Bacteria > Bacteroidota > Bacteroidia > Chitinophagales > Chitinophagaceae > Terrimonas_A. Next base: position 904 of record CBHEUU010000819.1, on the reverse strand, counting down.
TTGGTTGCTGCATAAATTATCTTCTTGTTGAACGAAGCAGGCTGCTAAACACGATCAGCAAACCCAACACCAGCCCTATCATCAATCCTATCCTTATTCTTTTAATAAAAAATCCCAGTAATAAACCCAGTACAATGGCAAAAATAAAAGCCATCTCTCCCCTTCTTGCATCTGGTTTCTTTTCGGTTGCCATCAGAAAGCTTTCTTTTTATTCAATGCTATAATATTTGCCAGCAGCCTGTAAGCACCCGGCACACCCGCCGGCAGCTCCCTGAAAAAGACAAGACCGGTGTAAGTAAAATACCCTTTTCCGTATTTAGCGATCAGCAAACTTCCGGCATCTGCGGCTTCTCCGGGATCATGCATTGTTAAAATAGTTTCAAAATTTTTGTCCCAGTCTGCGCCATGGTAAATACTGCGCTCCTGGATCCACCCTTTGAAGTCGTCCTGGGTTATTTTATTGGGAAAATTCAACACCGGGTGTTCTGGTTTCAGGAAAGTCACTTCCGCTTTTTCATCCGTCACCCTGGTGCGGGAAATATTGAAAGGAAAAGGCCCGATCCTCGCCTTTACCGGCCCGATATTGCTGCTGGTATTGTATTGCACGATGAGGTTGCCACCGTCCTGCACATATTTCATCAGCTTATCGTAATGCGCATTCATCCAATCATTGGTATTATAGGCACGTACGCCGGTGATGATGGCATCATATTGTTGCAGGTTGTTGCGGGAAAGTTCTTTATCTCCCAGGATCACTACTTCGTAACCCATTTGCTCCAGGCTGGCCGGCACTTTATCGCCTGCCCCGGTAATATAACCGATCCGTTTATTATAAATTTTCAGGTCAACAAAACTCGTTTGCAATCCCGAGGTTTTATAATAAGCGATGAACGGTATATGGTCA
>CBHEUU010000818.1:0-2180 GCA_965990355.1 uncultured Chitinophagaceae bacterium | reverse complement strand
AAAAAGCTGGTGATGCCATTGTAACCACCAAAGAAGAATTCTCCTTTACTGTCTCTGAAATAAGAATTGTAGTTAAACGCATTACCGGCCAATCCATCACTTGCAGTGAACAGTTGCAGGAAATCCAGGCGGGGATTGAATTTCAATAAGCCATTATCGCTGCTCAGCCAAAGGTTTTGCTGATCATCTTCGAGTATACCAAGAATATTGCGGTTGCCGATCTTCCCGGGTTGATTAAAGTATTCCAGTTTTTGTGTGTTCTCATCAAATCTTGCCAGCCCACCTTGCTGAATGCCTATCCATATCTGTGAACGTTTATTTTGCTGGATGCAATTCACCAGGTCGCCGGAGATCTTATGAAATTGTTCTCCTTCCAGCATATACAACCCATCAGAAGTGCTTACCCATAGACGGCCTTTATCATCTTCGAGAAATGCATTGGCTGTGCTGCTGAATGGTGCTTTTTCTGTAAACGCATTATTAATGGGCTCAAGACCTTGGGGTATTTTATTGAACAGCTTTATGCCAAAGGTTGTTCCTACCCAAAGCCTTCCTTTACTGTCTTCATAGATGCCTACCACTTCTTCATTCAGCAATACAGCATCATTTTGTTTGAATAAAAATTTCCGGAACTCATTTTTTACAGGGTCATAAAGATTAAGCCCACCACCATGTGTGCCTGCCCAGATCTGTCCCTGCCAGTCGCGGTAAACTATTTTTACCAGGTTGGAACCGATAGAAGCGGGATCATTGGGTGAATGTTTATAACTGCGGAACCTGCCGGTACTTCTGTCATAATAATTCAAACCACCGCCTTCCGTTCCGATCCAGAGATTCTTTTTTTCATCTTCCACAATACTGCTGATCACATTATTGTTCAGGAAATCCGCATGATCTTTTTTGCGCAACACCGAAAACTGCGTGTTCACCGAATAAGTATAATTCACACCGCCGAAATAAGTGCCCGCCCAGATATTGCCGGCGCCATCCTGGAAGAGGCAGTGCACACTATTTTGACTTAAACTTTCTGTGTTACTATCGTCCTGCTGGAATGAGTAAAGATTATTTCCCTGCTCATCCAGTATACTGATACCTTCCTGCGTGCCCACCCATAAGCGGCTTTCCTTATCCACGAGCAGCTTCCGGATATTATTATTAATGATGGATTGTCCCGAAGGCTGATGAAGAAAACGTTTAAAAAGCCCTGTGCGGTCATCATACCTGTTCACTCCATTTGTATGTGTGCCGATCCAGATCCTGCCCTGGTGGTCTTCTTCAATAGAAGTGATAAAATCGCTGCTGATCGTTGTTGCATCCTGCGGGTCATGCAGGAAAGCCCTTGTTTCGGATTTCCTTATCCGGAACAGTCCCATGGTGGTGCCTATCCAGAAATTGCCGCTGCGGTCTTCCAGTATAGCCCTTACGATCCGTTCACCACTTGAATCTTTTGGTGCGAAATTGACCAGCTCCAGTTGGTCGTTCGTTGTATTGATGCGGTACAAACCTGTATTGGTACCTGCCCAGATATTTCCTTTCCTGTCTTCATATAAACAATGGTAAGTAAGAATGCTATTGGAAGGGGAAAGTATCCTTTTGAACCGGTCAGGTCCGGGGAGATATTTATTCAGTCCATTATAAGTACCGATCCAAAGGTTTTTTTTGGAGTCACTTAAAATGGAGAGTGTGTTATTGCTGGTAAGCGTGGTGCTGTCGTTGGCCCTCGATTGATACACTTTGAACCGGTAGCCGTCGTAGCGGTTCAACCCATTGGAAGTGCCGATCCAGATAAATCCCTGGTTGTCCTGGCCGATGGCCAGCACCGCGTTTTGCGACAGGCCATTTTCAACCGTGAGATGGTGGAAAGCTGGTTGCTGCGCATTATTTTTTGAGCAGAACAACAGTAATGCAAAAAGTAAACGGGTAATATAAAATGGATTCAAGCGCATGGATCGTTACAGAGCCTCTCAAGTAGGTTGTATAAATATAGAGATGAAAATCAAACGGGTCGACGCGTTTTAAGGAAATCCCCCTAGATTTTTAAGATAATCCCCCTTAACTTCGGAAATAGACGATCATATTTGTAATGCAAGGCAATAAGGGGCTCTGAAAATTTTTCCTGATACACTTCTTCTTATGCGATTGCAAATTGTCAGTTTGAAAAAGAGTGAATGGCGACAGGT
>CBHEUU010000817.1:0-2195 GCA_965990355.1 uncultured Chitinophagaceae bacterium | reverse complement strand
TCAGTTTTACCACCTTTATAAGTATAGAAATCATTGAAAGAAGAATTAGGACGATATGAACCCGATACCTGCACATCCAGTTGCCTTACGAGCATGGTATTTTTGGTGCTGATCTTTAAAGCGCCGCCCACAAAGTCCCCAGGCAATTCGGGAACGGGTGATTTATAAACGATCATCTTATCGATCAGGCTGCTGTTAATAAGATCCAGTGAAAAGGCCCGGCTGTCCTGCTCAGTAGCCGGTGCAATAAGGTCATTAAGAAAAGTAATATTGTAACGCCGGTTCAGCCCGCGTATAATGGCAAAATTGTCTGCTACGCTTACACCCGTGATGCGCCTGGCGATTTCACCAGCATCCCTGTCTGTGCTTTTTTGGATCTGCTCATTAGAAATACCTGATATGATGTTGCGGCTGGTACGTATCTCATTCACCAGTTGCGCATCTGTTGTATTGGCCACCCGGCCAAACCTGCGGGAACCCGTAACAGTCACAAGCTTCAGCTGATTGTCTGCCTGCATTAATCCATCGTGCTGATTGGCTACATCCTGTTTTATTTCAATGCCGGCCACCGTCAACTTCTTATAACCAACAGAACTCAATTCCAGCGTGTATTTCCCCGGTGGTAATGATTCAAACGAATAATAACCGGTCTCGTCAGACATAGTTCCTTTACCCAGCTCTTTGATGATCACAGAAGCACTGGCCAGTGGATCAGTAGTTTCAATATCTGCAATCCGGCCACTCAGGCCACCCGGTACGCCATTACGGGAAGAGATTAAATAATAATTCCGCACTTTTTTTATGATCAGCGGGCTGCCTTTGATAAGTACTTTCAGCACTTCCTCTACGGCTGCATCTGTAAAAGAAGTATCCACTGTTCTATCCAGTTCTGCCAGGCGGCTGTTAAAAGCAATGCGGACTCCGCTTTGTGTTTCAATAGCCGAAAATGCCTGCCGTAATGATACTTGCTGAAAACGAATGCTGATACGGGTTGACTTTTCCTGCGCCTGCAGCTTCTGCCCGCACAGACAACAGCAAAAGACCAGCAAGGGAAAAGCACGTTTGCAAAAAAGGCCGTTCAACAGCAGGACATAGCGATGCCAGGCTGCCTTATAAAACTTGTACAGACAGTTCATGATTTGGTTGTTTTCTGTATTGCTTAGTGAATTATTTAAATTAGTTACATGATTCACCTTTGATCAGATAATGTGTTTTATCCAGCTTTTCAATCCGGGTATTGCTTAATGTACCGAGCAACTGGAGGCAATCGTCTAGCGGCATATCATCAAGGGCAATTTGATAATGACATTGCTTTAACCGCTTGTTCTCAAAAGTGATATTGATATTGTATTTCCGGCTGATATCGAATACGATCTCTTCAAGGGAAGCATCATCATACAACAGTTTGCCTTCTATGAAGGCCGCTATCCCCTTAACAGATACCTGTTTCAACTGGTAGGTGTTGGCACTGGTATCAAAGGTTAACTGGTCGCCGGGCAACAGCAACCGGCCTACCTGTAACGACGCTCCGCTACTGCTGAATTTCTCAACCTTTACTTTTCCTGTTCTTACGCTTACTTCAATAGCATTGTTCTCAAAAGTTTGCTTTACCACGAAAGAGGTGCCCAGCACAGTGGTAACCACAGAACCAGTATATACTGTAAAAGGGCGTGATGTATCCCGTTCGATATTAAAAAATACCTCTCCCCGCTCTACCTTCACTACCCTATTGCTGCCGGTAAAATGATCAGGGTATTTTAATACAGACCGGGCATTCAGCCAGGCAACGCTGCCATCAGGTAATGTTATTTTTTTTCGTTCCGTACGGCCCGTGCGAACGATCAGTTCTTTTTCCTGTGCTGTCTCTTCTTGTAAAAGAGTACCGTTGTTTTTCGCAGGTTCTGACTGGGCGGTAACAGGCTGTTTTCTCCAGGTCGTTTGGGTCAGCCATATTACTCCGGAACTAACCAGTAATACTGCCGCAATCCTGCTGATTTTTTTCCATCCTGTAGTGGTCAGTAATCTTTTGATGGGTGCTTTTTTCTGCTGGTCAGGCGATGGGAGCACACCGGACATTTTATTGGCAATGCCGGCATATATTTCATCCCTGATATGTTGTTCTTGCTCTGCGGATTGTAGTTGCTGCCCGCCAGTCACATCCAGTTGATCATACCAAAGGAGGAGTTGCCGGAGCT
>CBHEUU010000816.1:0-2214 GCA_965990355.1 uncultured Chitinophagaceae bacterium | reverse complement strand
TCAATTTTGCATGTCTAAAAATGAAAAAATTACCAAGTAAATCAAATTCAAATTTATGTTCATCTTTTTCGGGAATAATTTGCAAGCCCAATTCCCATTCGGGAAAAGCGCCATTTTCAATCGCTTCCCATAGATCGCGCCTATGGAAGTCAGGGTCTTTTCCGGAGATATTCTGGGCTTCGTCCCAGGCAACTGAATGTACTCCCAGCAAAGGTTTCCAGTGAAATTTCACAAAAAAAGCATTCCCTTCTTCAGTGATCAGTCTGAATGTATGAACACCAAATCCTTCCATCATGCGGTAGCTGCGTGGGATAGCACGGTCACTCATTAGCCACATGATCATGTGCGCTGATTCAGGCATTAATGAAATAAAATCCCAAAAGGTATCGTGCGCTGAAGCGGCTTGGGGAATTTCATTGTGAGGTTCCGGTTTCACTGCATGCACCAGGTCAGGAAATTTAATTGCATCCTGAATAAAGAACACCGGCATGTTGTTGCCAACAAGATCGAAGTTTCCTTCTTCTGTATAAAATTTTACAGCAAAACCCCTTACGTCCCTGGCGAGGTCAGTAGACCCCCTGGAACCTGCAACGGTGGAAAAGCGAACGAATACAGGGGTCTCCGCCTTTGTATTAGTAAGAAATTTGGCTCTTGTATAACCAGAAAGCGATTTATATACTTTAAACACGCCATGCGCGCCCGCGCCGCGTGCATGAACGATGCGCTCTGGTATACGCTCATGATCAAAATGGGTGATCTTTTCCCGAAGAATAAAATCTTCCAAAAGTGTACCGCCACGGTTGCCGGCTTTTAGTGAGTTTTGGTCATCATTGATTTTTACCCCCTGATCGGTGGTTAGAAACTGGCCATCTCCGGACTCTTTGTTTAGTTTCAGTTCCTGCTGTTTGTCGTTAGTGATTTCAGTTGAAATATTTGCCTGCGTTGCTCTTTTCTTAGCCATAGAGTGGAATATTAAGGAGTGAAGGGGTCTGAGTCCAAATTGGCAATAAGAGGGCCAAAATTGTTAATCATCAAAGCAAAGGCCTTAAGGGGAAGAAATAGCCCTTCAACTGATGAAACAATTCCAATTAGTATCCACGTCATATGGGCGATAACTATACATTCTCCGAACTTCTTTCCCTGATCACAAAAGCCATTAATTCGACCATCTTCCCCTCACGAAATCGCCATACATCGCAGTAAGAGTAATCAACGTCCCTGCCTTCTTCGTCCTTCATTGTTATGTTACCGAGCGCAGTAACAAAATCGCCTTCGGATATCAGGTTTGTGACCCTGAACTTTGGCGGCTCCTTATAGGTGGCTGCCATCCACTGGCGAACGGCTTCCTTACCACTCAGGGTCTTGTCGCCTATAAATTTCCACTCCGTATCGTCGGTACAAAACGACAGGAATCCCTCGTAATCACCCTGGATAATGGCAGCATTTGCCTTTTCTAATATTGCTTTATTACTCTCAGACATCTGACTATTTTTATTCCAATTGTGTTCAGTTAAATGCATTATCGTTTTGACACGTTTTTTGAAGACAATTCATCTTTGATTTTCTGCCGGTGTTGAAGTCCCCATTCCGTTAAAGCTGAGACTACCTTTTCAAGTGTGTGACTGTAAGGTGAAAGCTCATATTCAACAAGTACCGGATAGCCTACCGATACTTTCTTTTCAATAAAGCCATTGAGTTCAAGATCTTTCAGCTCACTGGAAAGCACTCTTCCTGAAATTCCTTTTACCTGTCGCTGAAGCTCTGTAAACCTATTATTGCCCCTTGCCATAGCAATAATAATCATCAGTTTCCATTTTCCACCGATAACATAAAGGGCATCGCTGACTGCGGCCAATACTTTGTTACATTCCTCAGTGAATTCCTTATTTACTAGTTTCTTATCATTTGCTTCCATAATCGGTAGTATAAAGATTAGCCACTAACCTTCAGGTAACGACTAATAAATTGTAAGCAAGTGTAAGATAGTTTTGTGAATACAAAAAGATAAAAAATTATGACTCGAGAAATTTTAAGAATCAAAGAAGAATTGAGGGATCTGATAGATGCCTATGCATACCTGGGTGACACAAAAAATATTTCGGAACAGATGGGTTTATTTACATCAGATGTTATATATAAAGCTTACATGGGTGACTTTTTAGCAGCAAATGTTTCCGGAACAGAAAACCTGGAAAAAGAATTTAACGGCCATGC
>CBHEUU010000815.1:0-2214 GCA_965990355.1 uncultured Chitinophagaceae bacterium | reverse complement strand
GTGAATATTACTGCCCGGAACTGGATAGCAAGTATGGCATCGTTTTAAAAGATCATCAGCTGATACTTACGAATAACAAGTATAACGACACTAAGCTGGTATTGATAAAGAAGGATCATTTGATTAGCGATTACTGGTGGATAGATCATTTACAGATGTTGAGAAATGATAAAAACCAGGTTACCGGTTTTGAAGTAAACTCTACACAGTTTCTTCATGCAGTTATGCGTTTGAAATTTATTAAACTTCAATCATCCAACATCACTTCGAAAAAATAAACATTATGAGAACCATAAAAAACAAAATACACATAGCCGTCAAATTGATTGCATTATCAGCGTTTATTACTGTCCCAACATTTGCTCAAAACAAAAAAGATTCATCTGCACTTGATTATTCCCATCCGGGTAAACACCATCAAATACTTGCTGAACTGGCGGGCGAATGGGCTTTCAACGGCATGCATTTTTCAGGAAACCCTAATCCTGATTCAAACAAAGTAGTAAAAGAGTTCAGTGGTAGTTTCGTAAGGAGGCCATTTGCATATGGGCGTTTCTTTTTTGTAGAATTGACCGGTGGTAAATCGCCATTGCCCATACAGGACGGGAAAATGAAAGAAGGGAATGTACAGGATGTGGAAATTGAGGGGTATGACAATGTGAAAAGAAAATATGTTTTTGCATTTATCAACAATCACATTGGCAGCTTCATCATTTATGCCGAAGGTAATTATGACTCCACTGCAAAAACCATATCTTATGAATATGAAGTGGAACCGGTGCCGGGGAGAAAAATGAGATTTCGTAAACTTTTGATCATCCGGAATAATGACCACTACACGGTAGAATATTACCGTGAACAAAACGGCACGATGGTAAAAACAAACGAGAGGAATTGCAGAAGAGTAAAAGGAAAATGAAATTATTGTATAAAATATTTATCCTATGACCCGCGCAAAATCTTCTCCATCTTCCTGCCCTTGGCTAACTCGTCCACCAGCTTATCCAAATACCGGGCCTGCTGCGTCAAAGGGTTCTTGATTTCTTCCACCCGATACCCACAGATCACTCCGGTGATGAGGTGTACATTGGGATTCAGCGAAGCACGCTGGAAGAATGTTTCAAAAGTTACTCTTTCTTTTATCAGCTCTTGCAGCTTCTTGTTATTGAAGCCTGTTAACCACTCTATGACCTGATGCAGTTCTTCTTTTGTTCTGCCCTTCTTTTCCACTTTTTCAACATACATCGGATAGACCGAGGCAAAGATCATTCTGGCGATACGCTGATCGTGTGTGCTGGAAGTGTTCATACCTTGTATTTTAGTGCTAATCTAGTCAACAATACTGGAAGACGACACAATTTTCACATCAGCATATTTCCAGGATTCATCAAAAGCGGATTTTGCTTTTTGCGCTTCACTGTCTTTTTTCTGCGCAGCTAATGAGTTATATAATCCTATTAATGCCCAGCCATTCTTACGCCAGGTCTGCAAATCCCGGTTATAAACCTTCTCTGCTTCAGCATGCTTTCCGGCCTTGAGCAATACCGCTCCCAAATGGTGCCTGATGGAGAAAAACCAATCAGGAGGTTCATTGTAGTTGAGATTATCTTCAATGGCAATAGCTTCTTCCAGCAAAGAAACGGATTTATCCAAATGACCTTGTTTAAATGCTATTCCTGCCGATAATACTTTTGAAGCGATCTGTACAAGATCAGCAGTTGTATTAATATTCCAAATAGTGATTTGCTGAAGGGTGGTATCCGCTGCTAATGTACGTAAGCTGTCCATTTCTTTTTGTGCATTTGGCATATCGTTCTTCCCTAAATAAGCCAGGCCTCTTGCATAATGCCAGATCGCCCGGGGATATACAAGATCTTTTGCCGGAGGTGTAAGCACAGCAATAGTATCCCACATGGAGAATTTTGCAGCTATATAATACGGAATACTATAATAGTGTTGCAATGTTCCCCATCCGGGCATACGCATTATATCTGTTGCAGTATGCTGTTGTAATCTCACTGCCGTCTCCCAGGCCAGTTTTGAGTGGCCTTCCAACAGAGCTGTTGCAGCCAGGAAATGATAATTATGCGGAAAATATCCCAATGGATAGGCTCCCTGTGCATGACAGGTTGTGGTGTAAATACTGTCAACCTTTGCAGCTTCGATATTCGATAGTGAACCCAAGTGATAATCGCCCGTGTTGATGTAAATATG
>CBHEUU010000814.1:0-2222 GCA_965990355.1 uncultured Chitinophagaceae bacterium | reverse complement strand
ACATGACAAGGGTATTTTAACTGTAATTTCACCCCGTTTTTACACCTGACTACTTCTTAATTCCCCATCCTGCTCTTCACTTCGTCAATACCTGTTTGCCTGTTTTTTGCAGCTTTTACGTTTTTGTTACCGAACTTATAGGTAAAAGTCAATTTAACGAACCTTGACTCCGGCATATTCTTATTAAATGAAGTAACACCATAAGAAGAAACACCATACCGGGCCTTCATCGTGTTAAAGATATCAGAGATACTTAATCCCAGGGTAGCTTTCTTATTCATCAGGCTGCGGGAAAAACCTGCAGAAGCTGAATACTGCGATTTAAAATCATAAGCTCCTAACTGCATGGGTGAATAATAAAAGGCGGACAATTCCGCTTTCCATGCTGTGCCCAGCGATATCATATTGCTGCTGCTGATAAATGCAGTGGTAGCCGCGTTGTTTAAGCCTGTATTTGCAGGTGCATTATATTTCGCATACAAACCACCCATTGTATTGCTGGTAGTCAGCTTACCCTGCAATAAACGTTTGGTATAAGTAAGGCTAAGCATGATCTGGTCGGCACTGGCTATATTTTCATATGTGCTGATCATTGTTGTTCCATTATCGGATTTCTTGTACACTTCAGCTGGTGCATCAGTATAATGACCGTATTCAGCAGATGCCATCCATTCATTGTTGTAAGTCCAGCCCAATTCAAAATTCTGGGAATAAGAAGGTTTGATATTAGGATTGCCCTGGGAATAAGCATACTGATTCTGGTAAATAATGAACGGGTTTACAATATCAAATCCAAACCGTTCGATCTTTCTGCGGTAGGAAAAACTGAACTGTTGTTTTTCAGAATAGTTATAGGATACAGTAAGGCTTGGGAAAAAGCTGGCATAGCTGTTTTTATTCTCCTGCTTCAACGTTACAGAATAACCTTTGGCATCGGTGTATTCCATACGAAGACCGGCCTGCAGATCAAACTTGCTGATACTCCTGGACGCAGTCATATAAGCAGCATATATATTTTCATTGTAGATAAAACGGTTACTTTTTTGTTCGTCATTTTCCCAGGCGCCATTCTCATTTTTCTCCCAAACAGAGGTATTGTCTGTACGGGTAAGCACTGTTTTCAAACCGGTTTCATAGCTGATATTGTTGGCGGAAAAAGTGTAATCAGCAGAAAAAGATTCGATACGGTTATCCGCAGGTGCATTGGAGCGGAGAAGATAAGGCGATACATACTCCCAACCGTTTTTATCAAAATAACGGGTGGTGAAATAATCATTGTAATCTTTATTATAGCCAAAGTAATCAGCATTCAGGGACAGGTCACCGGTTTTGCCCAGTTTTGTACGGTAATACAGGTTAGCGGCAATAGTAGACAGTTTAACATGATTATCATTGGTCACTGTAGAAGATGAATCTGTACTTACAAGTGAGTTGTTATTTATATCCCTGTCCTTATCATTAAACACCCCTCTTACCAGTCCTCCAAAGCTGCTGCGTGAATTGATGGTATAATCCATGCCCAGTTTCGCTATATGGCTGCCACTGGTTTCAATGGTGTGCTGTTCATCATGAATAGTGTACAGGTCGTTGAAAGAACGGTCAGCCCTCTTTTTATTCTTAACTTTTACGTGCTGATAATCGTAACTGCCATAAACATTCATACTGGAGTTGCGATGGTTCAGGGAAATGCCACCATTATAGCGGCCATAAAGGCCTGCACCCACACCTGCTGTTAAAGTACCATTCGTGCCGAGGTCCTTGCTTTTTGCCAGGATGATATTGATCACAGGGCCACCGGAAGCTTCATATTTTGCAGAAGGGTTAGGAATCACTTCTATTTTTTCAACTGTGTTGGCGGGCATGGATGAGAGATAATTTTTCAACTCCTCGCCCCCCAGCCTTGAAGGTTTGTCATTAATATAAACGGTAACGTTTTTACCACGGAACTGCAAACCCTGAATATCCACCACGCCCGGTGCTTTTTTGACAGCTTCATACACATTGCCGCCAGCTGCCACAGGGCTTTGGGCCACATTCACCACGATCTTGTCATTTTTTTGTTCGATAAACGGTTTGGTTGAAGTTACCGTCACACCAGCTATTTCCTTCTGATCAGGTACCAGAGTTATCATCAATGAAGATTGATCGGCTTTCAGTGAATCCAACACAAAACTGCGGTAGCCGGTGTATTGCACATTTAACCTGTACACACCTGCAGTATC
>CBHEUU010000813.1:0-2224 GCA_965990355.1 uncultured Chitinophagaceae bacterium | reverse complement strand
AATGCCCAATCATAAAAAGAAGCTAAATAAACTCATTCCCGCCATTCCAGAAAAGGTGAAGAAGAATCATTATTTTGAGCTAATCACGGAATTCATCAGTTCAGAGAATCTGGAGGTGTTGAATAACCTGCGATCGGGGATACTACATAAACGGGGCATCGGCGATCTGCAACCACATAGTCACTGTGGAACCGATAAGGGTACGGAATCCCTGAAGGAACTTTTCTTAACACTGCGTTCGGAGCATGTAAAGAATACGGCGGTGTTATTGTGCACGTTGGCTATACTCACAGATGAGCTTGTTGACCGGGATCCGCCAGAAGTCACGCCGTTTGAATTACTTTTCGAAACCAATGAAGCGTATAACGCTGCCGTCGCGGAGGCGTATAATCAATCGCAAAAAGTAGCAAATAAATGATGGTATGGAAGAAATATGAAAACGAGGTTGCTAATTATGTTCGGATGAAATTCGGAGGAGGAAATATTCTCCAGAACATTAAGCGACCAGGCAAACTGTCGGGCACACCACGGGAGATCGATATCCTAATTGAACGCCAGATCGCTGACCAGTATGTTTGCATTGTTATCGAGTGCAAAAAATGGAAATCAAAAATAGACGTTGCCGATGTAGGCCTTTTCATCGATAAGCTAAGGGACCTGAATTATTCGCGTGGCATGATGATCTCTGAGAAAGGATTTACCGAAGCTGCCTTTACCCGAGCGATGCAGGAGTCCGACCTACAATTGTACGTGTTGGACTTTACCGAGCTGAGTGACAAAATCGGATTCTGGGCGAATCCCTACAATGGTCAGTGTGGTGCTTTTATATCTGCGCCCAGCGGGTGGGTGATCGACGCCGCATTACCGCCCGAGATGAAGGAAATCGGGCAGTGTGCACTTTACCCTATGGGAATGAAACTCATTGAAGCGGCACACAAACGGCACTGGATGTACTTCAATATCGTGCCTTTGGGATCAGCACATGGATCGACTATCCAGGCAGTATTTGATAAGCAGGACCAAGCGGTTTTAATGAACGATCCAGGATGCGGAATCTCCTACTGGAGGGAATCAACCGATTACGGAGAATTGTTATTCCGCGAATTATTTTATAAAAACGATGGGTATGTTGAGTATTCCGTTGGGTTGGAAACAGATCTGCTTGTGGCGTACTTGGTTCTTACTGCACCGCATGAGCTTAAAGAAAGAAACCTTGCCAAATTGCGCTACATGATGAGTGAAATACATTTTGTAGCGCTTCAATATACCAATCCGAAAGATTCGCACCGCGATTGGCAGGAGTTTTTGCAAAGAGGTATGAGACGTAAATAAATGTTCAATAAATCAATTGCACATACAGCCGTCTTTGTTGAAGTAAATGAGGATGAAGCTGCTATTATACCTGATTTCCTTTACTGCATTACCCAGGGCTATTACAAACACGATGCATATCAAAGATGAGCAACCTTAAAGGGAAATCGAACTTATTAAAAATGTAGGCCAGTATTTACTTTTGGCTTATTTCAGGCTCGCATAAGAGAAAGAATGGAGTAATTTATTGACAGTAATCGAACTATCAACCAGAGCATTGCAACTCATTGGTTAGCATTTCCTATTGGCATAAAAAAACGAAACATCCTAATTTAGCATGTTTCGTTAAGTGACCCCGCAGGGACTCGAACCCTGGACCTACTGATTAAGAGTCAGTAGCTCTACCAACTGAGCTACGGAGTCTGCTTTTAGAAAAAGGGAGGCAAAGATGACGCTTTTTAAAGCGGTAACCAAAAAAATCACTCACAACGGATAACCATCTCCTGTACTTAACCACTGAAAATTAGAAGAATAAACGCAACAGGAAAGTTTTTTGCTGATTTTACTTTGAAATTCAAAGTGCTTTCTGCAACTTTGTAGTTCAAAGTACTTTTTAAAATGAGTAACCCTATCAAAAAATTCCTGATCTGTTTCCTGTCATTGGCATTTTTTACTTCAAGCCGTTCACAGGAGCTGGACAAAGCCAAACTCGACCAGTTTTTCGACCGCCTCGCCGAAAAAAATAAAGCTATGGGTAGTCTAAGCATCACCAAAGACGGTAATGTTATTTACTCGCGTACTATCGGTTACAGCCAGATCAACGGCGCCGAAAAGAAACCTTTAACAGCTTCTACGAAGTATCGCATAGGATCGGTAACGAAAACATTTACGGCTACCATGATCTTTCAATTGA
>CBHEUU010000812.1:0-2225 GCA_965990355.1 uncultured Chitinophagaceae bacterium | reverse complement strand
CTTCCGCTCCCCTTAAAAAAGTCCTTACCTCTGTTCACCTCTGGGCTATTGCTGTAGGACTGGTGATTTCCGGTGAATATTTCGGCTGGAACTACGGTTGGGCTGTTGCCGGCACTGGCGGTTTGCTGGTGGCAACGGTGATCGTGACCATTCTTTATATCTGCTTTGTTTTCAGTTTTACTGAACTCAGCACTTCCATTCCTAATGCAGGCGGTCCATTTGCTTATGCATTCCGTGCGCTAGGCCCCACAGGCGGTTTTATTGCTGGTTTTGCCACTCTTGTTGAATTCCTGCTGGCTGCACCCGCTATTGCATTTGCCCTGGGCAGCTATGTACATTTTTTGTACCCTGCCACAGATGTTATCTATACTGCTATTATCTGCTATGTGATCTTTACTATTATTAATATAGCCGGCATTAAGGAATCAGCTTTATTCACGCTGGTTGTAACCTTTCTTGCTGTAGCAGAACTGCTGATCTACATGGGCATCGTTGCTCCTCATTTCAGCTGGTCCAATTTTTCTGCCAATGCTTTTCCCTTTGGAGGAGCAGGCGTGTTTGCGGCTCTTCCATTTGCTATATGGTTTTACCTGGCTATTGAAGGTGTGGCCATGGTGGCTGAGGAAACAAAAAATCCGAGAACAACTATTCCCAAAGGTTATATATCTGGCATTATCACACTGATGTTCCTGGCACTAGGCGTAATGATCTTTACAGGTGGCATTGGTACCTGGGAACGGTTATCAGCTATCGATTATCCTTTGCCTGAATCAATCGGCCTGGTACTGGGTCGTGATAACCGTTTAACTCAATTGTTTGCAGGCATCGGTTTATTTGGTTTGATCGCTTCCTTCCACAGCATCATCATCGGGTATTCAAGACAATTATTTGCATTGGCCCGCGCCGGTTACCTGCCTGCGCCATTGGCCAAAGTGCATCCAAGCCGGCAAACACCAGATCTTGCATTGGTGGCTGGCGGAGGAATAGGAATTATCGCTGTGCTTTCAGGAACTACCGACAAACTTATCCTGCTTTCTGTACTTGGCGCTTTGGTAATGTATATTATCAGCATGATCAGTTTATTCCGGTTAAGGAAAACAGAGCCCGGTCTTGACAGGCCTTTCCGAGCACCTTTCTATCCATGGTTCCCGTTGCTGGCTTTATTGTTGTCCCTGCTTTGCCTCGTAGCTATTATTTATTTTAACCCCTGGCTAAGCGTATTGTTTTTTGGCGCGATGTTGCTGGCCTATATTGTTTTCAGATCAGTCAATCCAAAACGGATTATTCTGCAGTAACTTTAGTTGACCCAAACAGCCCGTTCTATTTATTGTTATGTCTTACCGCTGCACTATAGGCCATATTAATTACGTGTTCGATGATTTGCGCACCGTACTGGCTAAAGCTTCACCCCTCCGCTCCGGTGATGTATTAGCGGGATTGGCTGCAGACAGTTATGAAGAACGGGTGGCCGCGCAAATGGTACTGGCAGATATCCCTTTAAAGAATTTCCTGGATGAAGCTGTTATCCCTTATGAAAAGGATGAAGTGACCCGGCTGATCATGGATACCCACAATAAAGAAGGCTTTGTTTCTTTTTCGCATTTTACCGTGGGTGAATTAAGAGACTGGCTGTTGGGCGAACAGGCCGATACAATAACCCTCCGCCTGATGGCAACAGCATTTACTCCGGAAATGATAGCGGCTGTATCCAAACTGATGCGTAACCAGGACCTGATCAATGTAGCTCAACGTTGCGAAGTGGTTACTTCATTCCGCAACACACTTGGTTTAAAAGGATGTCTTTCCACCCGTCTTCAACCCAATCATCCTACTGATGATCCTAAAGGCATCGCAGCAAGCATTATTGATGGTTTATTATATGGAAGCGGTGATGCGGTGATAGGTATCAATCCTGCAACGGATAATCCTGCTGCTGTTACCCGCTTGCTTCAATTGATAGATGGTTTGCGGCTGCAATATGCTATTCCTGTGCAAAGTTGTGTGTTGAGTCATGTTACCACCACTTTGCAGGTGATCAATAATGGTGCACCTGTTGATCTCGTGTTTCAATCCATTGGTGGTACGGAAAAAACGAATAGCAGTTTTGGTGTCAGTCTCTCCTTGCTTCGCGAAGCGCAGGAAGCGGCTTTATCATTAAAGCGCGGCAGCCTGGGCAATCAACTGATGTATTTTGAAACGGGACAGGGAAGTTCACTTTCTGCCAA
>CBHEUU010000811.1:0-2228 GCA_965990355.1 uncultured Chitinophagaceae bacterium | reverse complement strand
AAGCCAGGCAGCGTCCCCTAATTGGTCCAGGCGATTCATTTCGTTCTCACTCAGCATTACACTGCCATCCGCGCCACTGCGACCTTTAACTTCGATATATCGCTTTATTTCTTCCGGGCTGATGCTTCGTATGTCATAGCCTTCGTTATTGGCACTCACATCTTCGGGCTTCCAGCCTGTTTTCAGTTCGTATTCCATCGCTTCCTGAATGGCAATGGCCTCTGCCTCGTCGTCACGGCTCATTCCGTAATGACCCTTGTATTCAACCTGGGTGAGTGGCACAACATAGGCGCAACCTAATACTTCCGGAGCTTTGGGATTTAACTGTGTCATACGTTCCAGGTCATCTAACCTGCTTTTCTTTTTCCTTTGCAGTTCCAGAAGCCGTTCTTGTTTCTTAACCAGTTTTTCGGAAACCCTGGGGTCAGTAAAAAGTTTCCCCTGCATTTCATTTATCTGCGAACTCAAGTCTGTAATTACCTGTGTAAATGCAGATTCCAGGTAGAATTTTCGATCCGAAGTATCTTTTTGTACATGTGCTTTGGTGTCATCAAATTGGTGCAGTGTAATATTTTCAAAGCTCCATTGGATTACCGCAATATTGCTGACAACTGGCGGAGGGGCGATGGGTTTGGCAAACTCATTGGGCGCATGCAAGTCAATGAACTTTGCAGGAGATGTTAAATGAAACAGCCCGTCATTCGTTTGATACACCATCACCAGTCTTTCATCTGCAATGCTATCATCCTTCTTCCTGTCTCGACTGTCTATTATCTGTGATTTTACAAAGAATGCGAAATAGCTTTCTTTATCATCTGGTGAAATAAGTACTGTGCCTTTCAGCATATCTTCCCGGAATTGGTTTCGTACAACTGCCACAAGGCTATCAAATACCTGATTACCGGGATTGATATAATGTACTTTTCCTAAGTCATAGGAGTTTTGATAATCGAGGAAAATCTGCTTGTCAAAACAAAACTGAATTGACCTGAGTGCATCATAGTGTATCCGATAAGTATTCCGCAATTCTGTTATCACAGATTCGGGCATCTTGTCAATTCGGTAAATTGACTTTCTTAATTCGGTGAATTCGCCACCAATATGATTAAATGCTTTTTCAAAAAACAAACGGATATAAATCGGTTGTAATCTTTTCTCATCTGAATTTTCTTTCAATATCCTGGCGTCTTTATAATCAACCACAGTGTGAGCCATCCGTTCTTTTTGCTCTTTTACTTTCTCTTTCACCTTTTCTTCAGATAAGGCTTCAATAGCATCGGTATAGGCATTGTCTTTCCCTTCAAAGATTGCCTGGATAATATCAGACATTCGGACATTCTCGAATACATCCTGGATAACATCATAAACCCGGTCGTCGCCCATGCTTTCCCTGATAATCTCCAACTTAGTAAGTAGTCGTTCAAGGACTTTACCTTCTTTCGTGTTGCTGGCCACCATATTAAACACCAACACATCCTGTTTTTGTCCATAGCGGTGAATACGTCCCATACGTTGTTCCAGGCGGTTGGGGTTCCAGGGCATATCCCAATTAATGAGCAGCCTGCAGAACTGCAGATTTATACCTTCGCCAGCTGCGTCTGTAGCGATTAATATCTGCGTATCGGGTTTTGCAAATGCCCATTGCGCATGTCTTCTCTCATCTACATTTTTACCACCATGTATAGTTTCTACTTTATAGCCACCACTTTTGGTCAATCTTTCTTCGAGATATATCAATGTGTCTTTATGCTCAGTAAACAAAACCAGTTTCTCGCCATTCTCCAATACTCCATAGTCTTTCAAAAGCGATTGTAATTGCTGAAACTTTTTTTCTTCTTGTCTTCTGTTATAAAGGGCCTGGGCCATTTCAAAAAGCCGCTTTACTTCTTTTGCTTCCTCTTGTATCTCCTGTAAACTCTTTGCCGTTGTAAATAACTTGAACTTTCGGGGGTCAGAGAGAATATCTTCCAACGCATCTCTTTCTTCATCTTCTAACTCTTCATAGTCTTCAATGTCGCCCACATCAACACCTTCTAACCTATGCCGCTGACTCCATAGGTTGGGGTTTTTATTTACTTCATCAACTATACCCTGTAGTGCATTCCATCTGCGTTCCAATGTGTTCTTGATAGCAAAAATGGAGCTTACCAGCCTTCTTTGCATAACAGTAAGGGCCAGGGAAACATGAATGTTTTTTGTTTCAGATGCCTCCTCTTTCTTCGTTGTTA
>CBHEUU010000810.1:0-2249 GCA_965990355.1 uncultured Chitinophagaceae bacterium | reverse complement strand
TTTCAACAGCAGCAGCCCTTTCAATAGCAGCCGGATGTATGAACGATGAGAAAGATCCGATCGCTGCTCCGCAAACTTATGTGCTCGTACATGGAGCATGGCAGGCTCCCTATGTTTGGGATTCAGTTCAGGCTGATCTTTCTAAAAGCGGCAACAAAGTGATTGTAGTAGAACTTCCGGGGCACGGCCCCGACACAACACCGCCGCATCAGCTTAGCCTCGATGTGTACAGGGATAAAGTGATCGATGCAATCTTCAAAGCAGACAGCAATGTAATCCTCGTTGGTCATAGCATGGGTGGAATGGTGATAACACATGTGGCGGAGAAGATCCCTTCAAAGATCAGGAAGCTGGTGTACATCGGAGCTTTTCTTCCTTCATCGGGACAGGCCCTGACTGATCTCGCGTTTTCAGATCCTGACTCCAAACTGGGGCCTTTGCTAATTCCTTCAACCGATCAGTTAACACTCGATGTGAAACGGGATAGCCTGACTTATCTTTTTATAAATGATGGTTCCGAAGCCGCTAAACAACGGGTACTTGACAACTATCGTGCTGAGCCGGCCATTCCCTTTGCCGGTAAGGTTACGTTGACCCGGGAAAATTTCGGTGCAGTGGAGAAAGTGTACATCAAGACACTCCAGGATATGGTGATCTCACCCGGGCTTCAGGACCGTATGATCGCTGGAGCAGGTATCAAAACGGTCTATTCTGTCAATACCAGCCACTCCCCCTTTCTGTCACAGCCCCATGAGCTTTCCGATCTGCTGCTCAAAATTGGAAAACAAGAGAAACCGGATCGATCAGATAACATTGCAGCACGGCTGATCCGTTATGAAGTGCAATTGGAATTCCAGGCCGCATTCCGCCAGGCGGTAAGCGATTATGTATTCCATTCACTGAAGTCGGAAACGAATGTTTTATCGGAAGCATATTATGAGCAGGCAGATACTACAGTGTTGTGGGTTATTGAAAGATGGAGCAACAAAGACGAGCTGGACAAAGCCAGTAAAAGTTCAGGATTCAAAGCCATCGAATCATTATCACGTAGTTCACTGAAACAACCGGCAAAGATGATCTATGTGAAAGACCTTGAACCACTGTCCAAACAGCAATGGCGTAATGCTGCCGGAAAACAAGATCAGCCGCTTACTATTATGTTGTTTGTGGATGCAAAGCCCGGAACGGAAAATAATTTTAAAGAAGTATATCACACTGCCATGCCACAATTTCGCAGCGAACCGGGAGTTATCAATTACCAGCTCTCACAGTTGGAAGAAGACAGTACCCAATTCGTTACGTATGAAAAATTCAGGAACGAAGATGCATTTCAATATCACCTGAATTTTCCGCCGATACAACCCGTGATCGGTTACCTGAATACCAGCATCAAAAAACAACCTTTCGAAACGGGCCTTCACAGGTTGATTGAGTTTGCACCCCTTACCCGTCAATAATTAAACTCCATTACATTAATATCAAAACATTCAAAAAATGAAACCGATTTATCAAATCCAGATGATAGCTCTCTTTAGCATATCTTCTTTAGTTAATTTAAACGCCCAAACAAAAATGAAAAACGAACAAGTAAAGTCGTATGAACTGGAAGTAGTAAATCAATTGACTACTTCTGCAGCCATTGTCAATATGCCTGTATCTCAACTGCTGAACGCGCCCGGCAATGAGGCATTGAAAGCTTTTTTCTTCACACCTGTTAAGGAAAAAACATTACAGGGAAAGAAGATTGCAGTGATAGCAGCAGACGGTTTTGAAGAGATCGAATTAACAGGGCCTGTTTGGTATTTCAAACAATTGGGTGCTAAAGTCGACATCGTGGCACCTAAGTTTAATCCCGCTCCGGCAAGATATGGTCTGAGCTACCCGGAGATGTCAAAAACACATATCATGGCTATTCAATATCTGCAACCTGTAGGATGGATCAAATTCGATCGTACAGCCGACCAGGTAAAAGTAAGCGATTATGATGCAGTATTTATTCCCGGTGGTGCCTGGAATCCCGATAACCTTCGCTATGATAAAGATGTGATCAAATTCATTCAGGACTTCAACAAGTCAGGAAAGCTGATCGCGGCCATTTGTCATGCACCGGTTGTATTGGCATCGGCCGATGTTCTGAAAGGAAAAAAGCTGACGGGCTACTGGAATATCCAGGTTGATCTTAAAAATGCGGGGGGAACTGTAACCGATGAACCCGTAGTTATTGATGGTAACATTATCACCAGTAGGCA
>CBHEUU010000809.1:0-2262 GCA_965990355.1 uncultured Chitinophagaceae bacterium | reverse complement strand
CGGAAACATTGTATGATTGAAGATCCTTCCAACCCTGCTCACGGTCGTCTTCAGCAAATTCTATTGCAGTGGTAATTGCTTTGTCGCCACCGGCAATAACTGCTATCACCAATCCGTAAGGAACACCATAAGTGGGCGGGCATTCACTGGCATCCACTACAGCCAACCTGCCACTGGTGCCGGCACCGATATAAAACAGGCGGCCACCCATCAGCATCTTATCACTTACTACTTCAACCAGCTTTTCTATTTGGGGAATGGCTGCTTCCACAGCAGCAGGAACTGTTTGATCTTCTTTATTGATATTACCCAGCAATGTTCTTATGCTCATCTTTTCGAGGTGCCGATAAGAACTGTCCTTCTCCGTAATTTTTTCAAATGCCATGTATCCTTCTTTAACTATGATATTCTATCAGCCCTGTCATGGGCTTTTTTATAACTTTTCCTAATTCAAATTCATAGCTGTGGCATAGCTGGGCCAGCACATCGCGGAAACCATAAGCCACGCTGCCCACAAAGTTCACCGGATGTGACCATATTTCCCGGTATTTACATAAATGATTAAAGAAAAAATCGTTCAAGCCGTCCTCAATGATGTTTTCTATCATGTAATGGTTGCGGTTTTCTGCAAGGAAGCGGGCAAAACTGGCCAGGTAACGGTTGGGTAATGGCTTTTTATATACGTTTTCGAGTATTTCGGTGGCATTGGTCATATAAGTGAGATCAAACCTTCCACGTAATTCATCATCAAAAGTGCCATAGAGATAATATTGAATCACTTTTCTTCCGAGATAAGCGCCGCTGCCTTCATCTCCCAGCACATAACCCAGTCCCGGACTGTTTTTCATGATCTTTTTACCATTATAAAAACAGGAATTGGAACCTGTACCTAAAATTGCTGCCACTCCTTTTTCATCTCCGCATAAAGCACGGGCCGCTGCCAGCATATCATGTGTTACCTGTATAATGCCTGCTTCAGGGAACACTTTCCGGATGGCTTTTTTTACTAATGTTATATTGTCAGGATTGGAGCAGCCGGTGCCATAATAATATATCTCGTCAACTTCTACATTTTTGAACTTTGGCTTCAGTTCTTTCAGTAGCAATTCCCTGATCTGGTCTGTATTGAGGAAATAAGGGCTGATCCCCTGCGTGATGACTGTTTTGATTTTTCCGTGGCCCAGCAAAGTCCATTCTGACTTGGTAGCGCCGCAATCTGCAATTAATTTGACCGAAGACATGGTATGTGTTTATGTTTTGGTTTATCGTTTCAGGATGCAGAATGCCAGGTTATTGGGAAATGTTTAACAAGTGAATAACCATAAACCCGGCTACTAAAAGCGGGTAACAAACCACAAACAATAAACTTTCTCTATTTTGCGTCAAATTTCAGCAAAATAGATGGGAAATAAAAAATTACAAGTTTGGTTACCTCTTCTTTTTTCGGTGGTATTGATAGCAGGAATGTTTTTCGGATACAAAATGAACAAAGGTGGCTCTTCAAAAGGCTTTTTCCAAAGTACTAAACCTACCTCTCTCCAGGAAGCGCTTGACCTGATACGATCAAAATATGTGGACCCCGTAAGTATTGATTCTTTGCAGGGAGGTGCCATCCAGGAAATGATGAGTGAACTGGACCCCCACTCTGTTTATTTTCCCCCTGTAGAACTAAAAGCAGTGAATGAAGACCTGGCCGGCAACTTTGACGGCATCGGGGTTGAGTTCAATATTTTCAGCGATACGGTGAACGTGGTATATGTAGTGCCCGGAGGCCCCAGCGATCAGGCCGGTTTGCAGATCGGTGATAAGATCATTTCAGTAAATGATTCTTCGCTCGTGGAAAAAGACATTTCTTCAGCGAAGATCAAAGAATTCATCCGTGGAGAACGGGGATCTATCGCTGCGCTTAAACTGGTAAGGAATGGCCAGGTGCAAACGATCAATGTAAAACGCGGCAGCATTCCTGTATCTTCTGTGGATGCAGCTTATATGATTGATAAAACAACCGGTTATATCAAGCTGAACAAGTTCACGGAAAACAGCTATGAAGAATTTATGCAGGCCATGGAAAACCTGCAGAAACAAGGATTGAAAGAACTGGTTTATGATCTGCGCGGTAATGGCGGTGGTTATATGAACGAAGCGATCGAAATGGCCGATGAATTCCTGGATGGTGATAAACTGGTAGTGTATACAGAAGGTGTACACAGCAAGAAAAAGGAATACCGTTGCAAACGCCCGGGGCTTTTTGAAAAAGGCAAA
>CBHEUU010000808.1:0-2267 GCA_965990355.1 uncultured Chitinophagaceae bacterium | reverse complement strand
CAACTAACACATATCATAAACTATCAATCGCCACTTTCACGGTTTTATGCTGCACGCTCACCACTTTTCCTTCCTGGTCCATGAGCGGGCCGGTGATAATTTTTACGCGCTGATCTGGCCGCAGGTCCAGTGGTTCCACTTCCACATTTTCATATTCATTCAGAAATCGCTTGATCGCATGGATTTCTTTTTCCTTGATCACAGCAGGCTTGCCTTCCCAATATACAAAATTGATCACGCCTGGTGTCATCCGCACAGCAGTACGGTCTTCATCCGATACTTTTACGAATACGTAGGATTTGAACAGCGGTTCTTCAATCAGTTTTACCCGGTCGCTCCATTTCCGCCTCACTTTATTGAGAGGGCAGTAGCTTTCCAGGCCTTTTTGCAAAAGCAGCTGATTTACTTTTTTCTCCCCTCTTGGGCGGCTGTAAACAGCCAGCCATTTTCGTGTCACAAGAGTTCGCTTTAAAGATTGGCAGTCAAAAAAATTACCTGCTGCGGGGCATGGCTTCGCCTTCTCAGTCACATGCTTTTTTATGTGCCGAACGCACCCACAAACGGCAGGTTGTTAAAAAAATTACCCCACCTTTCACAAATATAATAGAGAATGGGACTGGTTAGTCAATAAAAATGCCAGATTTTGAATGATTTGCCATCAAATCATCAATAAATTACAATTTTAACTAATTTGAATATATACTTCAAATTGCCGGGCTTGAATAGCATACGTCTTTCTAAGATCAAGTTCCTATTTTTATAAAAAACTAACCCGCTTGAACCAACGTTTTTATTCTCTTGATGTATTCCGCGGTGCGACTGTTTGCCTGATGATATTAGTCAACAACCCCGGTAGTTGGAGCCATATCTATGCTCCATTAGACCATGCTAAATGGCATGGCCTCACACCAACCGACCTGGTCTTTCCTTTTTTTCTATTTGCGGTGGGGAATGCCATGGCATTTGTGATGCCGCGCCTGGAAGCAGCAGGCAGTAATGTGTTCTGGAAAAAGGTCATTAAAAGAACATTGATCATTTTTGCCATTGGTCTTTTCCTGAACTGGTGGCCTTTTGTAAGATGGCAGGAGGATCACTTAGCATTTATTTCATGGGTAAACCCGGTTGATCCCACTAAAGGTGTGAGGATATTCGGCGTATTGCAAAGGATCGCGCTTTGTTATTTTTTTGCTTCCGTTCTGGTCTATTACCTGAAACCCCGCCGGGCTTTTTTTGCAGCACTGGTGCTATTACTGCTATACTGGGCTCTCTGTATAGCCGGTAACCCCACTGATCCTTTCAGCCTAGATGGTTGGTTTGGCACTGCAATAGATAAAAAAATATTGGGTGTTGCACATTTATATAAAGGTGAGGGTGTGCCTTTTGATCCGGAAGGGTTGATGAGTACGATCCCCGCTATTGCTGAAGTGATCCTTGGTTACCTGGTCGGCCAATACATTATTCTAAAAGGAAAAACTTATGAAATGGTTACCGGGTTGTTTATTGCCGGTGTGGCCATGCTGGTGACAGGTTTTTGCTGGGACATGGTTTTCCCGATCAATAAGAAAATATGGACGAGCTCTTATACCATTTATACTTCAGGACTGGCGACCATCACTATTGCAACCATGATCTACCTTATCGAATTGAAGCAGGTGAAAGGCGGACTCAGCCGGTTTTTTGACGTGTTTGGCAAGAATGCATTGTTTGTTTTTGCGCTCAGCGCGTTCCTGCCAAAAGGTTTATCACTGATCAGGCTGGGAGAAGGAGTAAATCCATGGAATTTTCTGTATAAGAAATTACTGGTGCATATTCCGGGTGATCCGAAATTGGGGTCGTTGTTGTATGCGGTGTGTGTGATCATATTTATGTGGGTGATATGCTGGTGGATGGACAAGAAAAAGATCTATATCAAAGTGTAAAGAATAAGCCGTTTGAGGCGAAAAGCAAATGAATTAACGCGAATAGCGCGAATGAGAACGTCAATTAACGTTCCACATTCGCGCTATTTATGTTTTTGCTTTCCAGCAATATGATTATTTTTTCTTTATCTGCAAGAGCTGTTTCTAATAATGTAATACGTGCGTTCATTAATTGTATCATTTCATCTTTGGAATAACGGGGTCGCAGGTCTCCGGGCAGGTTGCCGTTTTCATCGTATTGGCGGAGCATTTCCCCGTCGCCGGTAAGCAGCCATATGAAATCAAGATCAGGATAATTATGGTATATGCGTAGAAGGATATCGGAACCAATAGAGCCTTTCCCTATCA
>CBHEUU010000807.1:0-2274 GCA_965990355.1 uncultured Chitinophagaceae bacterium | reverse complement strand
GGGGCATAAATATTAGTATAACCCAATGCTTTTGCTTCGCGGCCTACGATCTCACCAGCCTGCCTGATCAGTTGTTTATTCCAGGTAGCACCGATGGAAATGGGTGCAGGCAACGAAGTGGCCCTGTCATGGCAAAGGCCATGTATACCTTCATTGGTAAAATCAACAGGAATGCCCAGGCGTGTTTGCTCTACAAACCATTTCTGCACTGTATTGATTGCATCAGCATGCTTGCTGAAAGGATAAGAATACTGCGATTGGGCTTCCGGTTTAAATGGAAGGCTATTAAGATGCTCATCAATATTAGCGATACCATCTTTCCAGATACTGTTCTTCCATTGCGCCGTAGGCAGTTCATCTTTCAGCACACGGCCATACCCATAGAGAGTGGCCATCTGGCAGGTCTTTTCTTCCAGGTTCATCTGCAACAGAAGGTCATCAACGCGTTTATCAACGGGTTGGGCCGGATCTTCAAATATGTCTTTGCGCCCGTTCTTATTAAAATCAATCCATCCTTTTTTATAGATGGTGGAAGGCTGTGCGAATGCAGTCATTGCACTGAACCAGGCAATCGCGGTAAGTAATCGTTTCATCCGTATTAAAATTATATTTTATCAGACGGTTAAATATCCGCCCGTTCCATTTTTGGCGTCAGCCAATGTATCAGCAACCAGGCGATCAAAAAGGAGAGTCCGCAGAATATGAAAAGGATATTATATCCAGCTGTTAGATTATTTATTCCTTTATAATAATCCAGTATCACCCCAACTCCCAAAGGAAACAACACACCACCTACTGCTCCAGCCATGCCACCAATGCCAATCACCGAACTCACTGCTTTTGACGGCAGCATATCCGATACGATCGTAAAAATATTTGCACTCCACGCTGCATTGCCGGCAATGGCCAGGCAAAGCAATCCCACTACAACCCACATATTATCTGTATACCTTGCTGCCACGATCGGCAACACCATTAATGCTGATACCAGCAAGGCCATCTTTCTTGCTTTATACACCAGCCATCCTTTCTTAATCAGTTTCGATGAAAGATATCCTCCGCCAATAGCACCAATTGTTGCAGCGGTATAAATAATAATAAGCGGCGGTGAAGGTTTTTTTAAGTCAAGATGAAATGTGCTTGAGAAATAAGAAGGCAACCAGTACATAAAGAAATACCAAATAGGATCAGTAAAGAATTTACCGATGATAAATGCCCAGGTTTGTTTTAATCCAAACAGTTTAATCCATTTGATGTTTTCTCCTTTTTCATTGCGCTGTTCATCATCACTCTGGATATACTTCAATTCTGCTGCAGACAGGCGCCGCTGTTTCTCCGGCACTTCATAAAAAATGCGCCAGGCGATCAGCCATAAAAAACCAATAGCACCGGTGATAAGGAAAGCAGCCTGCCAGCCATAAAAGCCAAGTATCCATGGAATGATCACAGGAGCCAGCACTGCCCCGATATTGGAACCGGAATCAAAAAAACCAGTAGCCAGCGCCCTTTCTTTTTTAGGAAACCACGACACAACTGTTTTTACTGCCGAAGGAAAATTTCCGGATTCTCCCAATCCTAATAATGCTCTTGCAGCTCCGAAGCCAAAAGTGGTTTTCACCAACGCATGCAGCATAGCAGCAATGCTCCAGATCGTAATTGAAATGGTGTAACCCAGCTTACTGCCGATCTTGTCAATAATCCGCCCAAACACTAAAAGACCAAATGCATAAGCAGCAGTGAACGCTGCTACGATATAGCTGTAATCAGATTCAGTCCAGTGAAACTTCTCCTCCAGCACAGGTTTCAGGTATCCCATCACCTGCCGGTCGAGATAATTGATGGTAGTGGCAAAAAACAAAAGACTGCAAACTACCCAGCGGTAATTACCCGGTTTGCCCTGGGTTGTTCCTGTGTTGTTATTAGTTGACATGATGGCTATTTATCTTTTTTTCCCAGTATGCTGTAATAAATAAGGAATAAATAGGAAGGAATGAGTATCCAATAAGCATATTGATTATTGGATGTTTTTGCTAGCCAGCCGTATAGCAATGGAAGCAATGCCCCGCCAGCTATGCCCATGATTAAAACTGCTGAACCTCTTGCCAGTTTCTTCCCCTGCAACCCTTTCAATGCCTGTGGCCATATAGCAGCCCAGAGCATGGCGTTGGCCAATCCCAGTAATGCCACGCAAACAACCGAAGCTGTTCCTGGCAATAAGAGAACCAATATAGAGATGAGCAAACCAAGGCATGATGAAATATAAAATGCTTTTTG
>CBHEUU010000806.1:0-2276 GCA_965990355.1 uncultured Chitinophagaceae bacterium | reverse complement strand
CTGCAATAGCGATAGAAGCGTTCAACCGGTTATCACCGGCTTCAAAACTATTAATAAGATCTTGTGTAGGAGTGTTGAAGCCTCCCATATCAGTAATGGTATTCTGATTAACGCCCGTTATGCCGGTTGAATTGGACATGCGGGGAATGAATTTATAAATAAAACTGCTGGGTTGCGGTGTGGCCAGGCCTGCATTGTATTGTATCTCGAAGATGGATTCCTTATTGTTCTTAAAGGACGGGCTGAATACATCCGCATAATTTCCCATCAGATCATAACCCAGTTGGGTTACCTGTTTAAGCAACGGCTCTGCTTCCGCAAATTTCTTCTGGTTGATATACACATCAGCCAGTAGTGTAAGAGCTGCTCCTTTAGTGGCCACGCCTGTTTGCGGGAAAGCCGGCGCATCCAGTTTTTCAATAGCATCTTTGGCATCTGCAATGATCAGATCATATACCTGTTCTGCAGATGATCTTTTTACATAGATCTCCGTGGGATTATTGATGAGGTGCTGATATACTGGCACACCGCCATAATATTTTACCAGTTCGAAATAAGCCAGTGCCCGCAAAAACCTGGCCTGCCCTGTTATAAGCCGTTTACTATCTTCCGAAAAGCTGGCGCCATCTATCTGGTCAAGGATGGCATTAGCACGCGATATCACCACATAAGCCCTGGTCCATTTATCGCTGGTTTGTGTATTGAACTGGTCGTTCAAAAAATTAGCCACATCATTTTTTTGTGTAACTGCCAGTGCTGCATCCGAAGGTTTGTAATCATAATGCGTATTGTCTGACCGCATTTCACCCATTACCCAGGATGTATTGGAGCTATAGATCTCACGTGCGGCGGAATAGGTGCCATTAATAGCGAGTTTAAAATCATTTTCGCTCTCAAAAAAATTAAGTGAATTCTGATTATTGCGTGGGGTTTCCACCAGGAATTTTTTACAAGAACTCAGGGTGGCAAGCAGGATGAATATATATAGTATTGTCTTTTTCATTTTGCATAAACTTTATTGCATACATTATATCGAACACATTACCGTTAAAATCCCAGGTTAAGACCGAAAGTATAGGTCCTGGCTACGGGATAAGAACCAATATCATCTCCCTGGGCGATACCATTAAGTCCGTTGTAACTTGTTTCCGGGTTGCCGGGATAGCTGGTAAATATGAAAGCATTTTGTATGCCCGCATATACCCTCAGATTCCGGATAAAACGTAAATAGTTTGATTTTTTGAAAGTATATCCCAGTGTGATATTGTTGATGGTAAGGTGAGACGCATCGTGAATGAACATCGAATTGTCTGACCTTGATAGTACGGTAGAACCTGCAAGCGTACGCTGTATTCTGCCATTGCCGGGGTTGGCTTCAGAACGCCAGCGTTGCAATAACTCTTTTGGCCCATTGAAAACCCCGTCCATATTATACAGGCTTTCTTCCATGCTGTTCTTTAGTTCATTGCCGTATGTGCCTGACACAACAATACCCAGATCAAAACCCTGATACCTGAAATTATTGGTAATACCGAAAGTAAAATCCGGGTTGGGATTGCCAATCCAGGTACGGTCGTTGGCAGGGTCAATGATGCCATCGCCATTCAGGTCTTTCATGCGAACAGTGCCTACCTGGGAAGTGCTGTGTTTGGGACCTTTGTCCAATTCTGCCTGGTTCATGTATACACCATCGAAGATGTATCCGTAGAATTGACCAAGTGGTTGCCCTACTGCTGTACGCCAGTCGGTAAATTCGGTTAGTGTTGTAGAAGGGAGTGCTGCAATAGGTGCGTTATTAATTCCCAGTTTGGTAACAATATTCCTGTCGATAGAAATATTGAGGTTGGTAAGCCATTCAAATTTCCCTACCAGGTTTTTGGATGTAACAGAGAATTCATGCCCCCATGATCTGATGTTGCCTACATTGGTATAGATACTTCCAAATCCGGAAGAGCGCGGTACATTCACCTGGTATAAAAGCCCTTCAGTGTTTTTCCGGTAGTAGTCGTAAGTGAAGAGCAGGCGATCATTAAGAAATCCAAAATCGGCTCCGATATCAAGTTGTTTTTGTTTTTCCCAGCTAAGTAAAGAGTTGCCGAGATTGCCCTGTGCTGCACCTGGTGCAAGATTGTTGCCAAATACATAATTGGCCGACCCTATCAATGGGATGGAAGTATAGTTGCCGATCTCATTGTTGCCGGTAATACCATAACTGGTCCGGATTTTAAGATAACTGATCACCGGTACTTTTCTCATGAATGATTCATCACTTACGA
>CBHEUU010000805.1:0-2276 GCA_965990355.1 uncultured Chitinophagaceae bacterium | reverse complement strand
CACAGAGATCTACCACAAACAACTCAGCGTGCTTCCCTATTCCGCTTCAGTAGCCGGCGCAGTGATCAAAGCCAATGAAGAAGGCATGATCAAACACAAAGCGCTTACGGCCATGGAAGAGCAGACCAATATGCAGTTGCAACAGATCCGCAAACAGATAGAGTTGCTGGCTCTGCAGGCACAGGAGATCCAGAAAAGAAAAGAACTTTCCCTGATGATCTACGATGCCAAACTATCTTTCAAACCTAATATCGGTCAAACCTATTATCTCTATGAAAGGAAAGACGGCAGCCATCTGCTCTCCCTTGTATCACCGCGTGAATGGGGCAGCTCCGGACCTTTCCAGAAATTTATTGCCGCAGTGAAATTGCTGGCAGACCATACATGGATGGAACTTTGATATCTATATTTGTTTTTATGGACAAAAACTTACGATACCCACTGATCACCGGCAAAAGCCGTATTGCCGGCAAAGGCGCATTTGCTGGAAAGGCCATTGAGGCTAAAAGGAAACTGGGGAATATGGGAGGAGAGATCATTTCCTATAAAGAAGCGCAGAAGCGCGTGAAGAAACAACCGGGCAATGTATTGTTCATGGTAGAGTTTGACCATGAAGACATCGCCCTTGATGCAAGCATCAACAGCAATGCCCTTCGCTATATCAATCATTCCTGCGACCCGAACACTTATATGCGGAGGGCTTATCAGAAAGTGGAGTTCTATACACTGCGTCCCATCCGTAAAGGAGAAGAACTGACCTGTGATTATGGTGAAACCCATCATGATGGGAAGCTGCCTTGCCGTTGCGGTGCTGATAATTGCCGCAAGTTTATTTAAATCCCCACTAATTTTTCTTTGTGGTCTTTGTAGTCTTCGTGGGAATTAATCTCCTACAAAGACCACAAAGAATATAAAGACCTCAGTGCGAACAAAAAGTTTGGAATAACTTTGCCCCATGACCAAGCTTTCCGTTAATATCAACAAGATCGCCACACTCCGTAATTCAAGAGGTGGCAATAATCCTGATGTAGTAAAATCAGCCATCGACATACAACGCTTCGGCGCCGATGGCATCACCGTTCATCCCCGCCCGGACGAACGCCATATCCGCTACAATGATGTAAGGGAAATAAAGAAGATCATTACAACAGAGTTCAATATAGAAGGCAATTGCCGGGAGCAAAAATTTATTGACCTGGTACTGGAAACAAAACCTGACCAGGTAACACTGGTGCCCGATGTATTGGGCCAGCTTACTTCAGACCATGGCTGGGATACCATTAAGCATAAAGATTACCTCAAAGAAATGATCGGCCTTTTTCAGCAAGCGGGCATCCGCGTATCCATCTTTGTTGATCCTGTACCCGCCATGGTAGACGGTGCCGCTGCCACCGGCACTGACCGTATTGAATTATACACAGAAGCTTATGCCCGCCACTATACCACCGGCAATAAACTTTCCGCCATCAAAGATTATGTGGAAGCAGCTCAAAGAGCCGAAGAACTTGGTTTAGGCCTGAACGCCGGCCATGATCTTGATTTGCACAATCTCCAATTCTTCAAACAACATATTCCCTGGCTCGATGAAGTGAGCATTGGCCATGCACTCATCAGCGATGCTTTGTATTTTGGATTGGAGAACACAGTGCAGATGTATAAGAGGCAATTGCTATAGTTTCCACTCCGGCAATGCATCAAGCATCTGTAATTGCCCTTCTCTTTTTTCCCAGGCATAACTGTATTCACCATTGGTGATCACCAGCAGCCCTGCCGGTACTGTTATATGATAACGCAATAACTGGTGTAATACCGCATCATCCAGGCTCACAGATGGCGATTTGCATTCGATCATCATCCAGGGCTGGTGCTGCTGGTCATATACCAGTATATCAAACCGCTTCTTCAACTCTCCGAGCAGGATCATTTTTTCAAGGGCCACCAGCGTTACAGGGTATTTCTTCACCTGCACCAGGTATTGAACAAAATTCTGACGCACCCATTCCTCAGGGGTCAGCAACAACCATTTTTTTCGGATGTTATCAAAAATATAATCCTTATCGCCTTCCTTTTTTACCCGGAAAGATGGCTCCGGATAGGTGATGATCAACATACTTCAAAAGTAAATGATTAAATTCGCAAGAACGCTGTTTGAAAAATATGAAGACAAAAGAAGAAATCGTCAACAACTGGCTGCCGAGGTATACCGGCGAAAAACTGGAAAATTTTGGTGAATACATCCTGCTTACCAATTTCAGTAATTATGTGTATATGTTCGC
>CBHEUU010000804.1:0-2277 GCA_965990355.1 uncultured Chitinophagaceae bacterium | reverse complement strand
TGGCAATTACGTGATCAGCGACCGGACAGAACCTAACTGGACCGTGGAATTATAAGTAAACAATGTACTGGTAAAATATTTAAAAGCAGATGCTTCCGGCTTCTTTACTTTTGAAGTACCGTTGGTATATGGCATTTCTGTTATTAAACTCCGCTATTACGGCCCATACGGTGAAGAACGCATTACCGAACAAAACATCAATATCCCATTTAATTTTGTTCCGAAACACCAATTGGAATATACAGTAAGTGCAGGCATGGTAGAAGACAGCCTGCATAGCCGGTTCTCAAAAGCCCAGTTCAACTATGGCCTGGGTAGCCGGATCACTATCGGAGCCGGCATGGAATATCTTTCTTCAGTAACTACAGGCCGGTTCATGCCTTTTGCTAATGCTTCCCTCAGGTTGACATCTAACCTGCTTATGTCCGCAGAATATATGTACAACGTAAGAATGCGCAATATCCTTAGCTGGCGCTCCACATCCAACCTGCAAGTAGAACTCTCTTACAGTAAATATAAAGAAGGGCAAAAAGCTATAAACAATACTTTCCTGGAAGAAAAAAAGGCCGTTATATCTTTTCCTTTCCGGAGTGCGCGGTTTTCCTTGTTTTCCAGGATAAGTTTATACCAGGTCAAATTACATTCTTCAAAATATACCACAGCGGAATCGTTGTTTTCCGGAGTAATATTTGGAGTAAGCACCAACTTCACCACATACGCCATATACAACGAAGAAACAGATGCTTATGTTTACAGTAACCTTTCTTCCACTTTCCGCGTTCCGGGAAAACTGATCTTTACTCCCCAGGTACAGTACGAGTACAACAAAAAAGAATTGATCAGCCTGAAAGGGGAACTGGGGAAATATTTATCATACCGCGGCTATGTAAATGTTTTTTATGAAAAGAATTATAAAAGTAATTTTCAGAGTATTGGTGTTGGCGTTCGTTACGATCTTTCGTTTGCGCAAGTTGGGATCTCTGCCAGGCATGGAAATAACAAGTATACCCTCGTACAGTCTGCCAAGGGAAGCATGATATACGATGGCAAGACGAATTATCTGAACATAAACAACCGCAACAGTGTAGGAAAGGGTGGAATATCCCTGTTAGCTTATCTCGATCTTAATAACAATGGCCGCAGAGACAAAGGTGAACCCAGTGCTCCTGGCCTGCGGATTCAGATCAATGCCGGCCGTGTGTTTTATAACCGCAGGGATACTGTTGTTCTTATCACAGGCCTCGAAGGCTATGCAACTTATCTTATCAAGCTCAATACTGATGGCTTTGATAATATCGGCTGGGAGATAAAACACCGCACGATCAACATTACTGTTAATCCCAACCAGTTTGAAACGATCGAGATACCAGTTCTCGTAACAGGGGAAGCTTCCGGCATCGTATATCAGCAAACCACCGATGGAAAGAAGAAAGGCTTGGGACGGATTGTTGTAAACTTATATAAAGCGGATTCTTCCTTTGTAGGCAAAATAATTTCTGAAGCAGATGGTTTCTTCAGTTTTACAAGCCTTCAGCCAGGATCATATATAGCGATGATTGACACGACCCAATTACAGAAACTAAACGTAACAGTTACCCCTCCGGCACTGCCCTTTACTATATCGTCTAATCCTGAAGGGGATATTGTGGGGGAACTGCAGTTTGTGATTACTATGCCTCAAAATCCGAATAACAAATAAGCAAGAACGGCCAGACTATTTCACTTTTCAATAATATCTGTCAACAGCGGCCACAAATCATTTTCAAATTTTTTTCTGAATATTCCCGTATGCCCTACTTTGTGAAGTGTATGTTCCGCAACAGACAATTTTAAGATCTCCTGTGGTGAGTTTGGAAAGAAGCTCATCATCAACGGCACCGTTTTATCATTGGCAATATAATCATCACTGATATAAACAGCTGTAATAGGAATCGTGAAATCATAAAACCTGTCCATACCCAATTTCTTTTTTAACGTGCCTGTGAAATAGTTTTTGCTCAGGCACCATTCTCGCCACTCTTTCATCATATTCCGGGATAGATTTTCACCCCATCCTATTTTCTTCATCGCTCCATAGCCATATATTTTAACCATTAAAGGGCCTATAAAGAACCATAACCCCCAGATCAACCATTTTACGGGGAATGGAAAATATCTCCAATACCCGAACGCAGCATTAATGGAAATCACTTTCCGGATATGCTGGCGTTGCTCAATAAAACCGACTAATTGCGCGCCAACACTGTGTCCTACCCAAATAATATCAGTAAGCCCTTT
>CBHEUU010000803.1:0-2281 GCA_965990355.1 uncultured Chitinophagaceae bacterium | reverse complement strand
GGCATCACAATTTTTTACCAATATCCCGCATATTAACCGGATGAATAACACCCCCGGCAAAGGCTCTATCATGTCCTTCTTCCAAACACGCAAGGGTACCTTGCTGGCAGGGGCCTGGAGTGATGGTCTTTATCAGTATGACAAAGACCTTAATCCCATTCCGGTGAACATAAAAGGGTTCGACGAAAAACTTCCGCCTTTTATGTGGTGTATGTACCCTTCCCGCGACAGCGATTTCCTATGGATGGGATCCCAACCCGGAATATATCATGTTAACCAGGTTGACCGTTCCTCTAAATATTATAACCCGCCTGCATTAAAAAACAGAACGATCCGCCAAATAGCAGAAGACCGGTTTGGCAATCTCTGGATCGGCACACAAAGTATCGGTTTATTTAAATGGACGGCTGCAAAAGGAAAAAAGAAATTTGATGAGGCGATCAGTTACTTTCCGGGTGTTCCGAATGGACAGATACTTAAGATCTTTATTGATAATAAAGGGATCGTTTGGGTTGGCACGAATGGCTATGGAGTGTATGCTATAGATCCTGCTACAGACAAAATAATCACTCACCTGGGGATAGATGAGCCGGCAGAAAAAAGACTGCTTGCGGTCTCCGCATCGGGTATTACGCAATATGACGACAGCACTATTGTGATCGGCTCGGGCGGTTTACTTTTTTATAATACGCGACAACAGAAACTCTCGAGGTCAATTCCGACACCATCATCAATTCCCGGCTCTATATCGGCAATTGAAAAAGACCGGCAGGGATATGTATGGATTTCGTCCACCAGTGGCATCATCAGGGTCAACCCCCGCAATGGAATTTTTATTCACTTCGATCGTATTGATGGTATTGCCAACGACCGCTTTATTGTTGCAGCTTCCTATGTGCTCCCCGATGGAAGAATTGCTTTTGGAGCAGACAATCAGATCGTTATTTTCAACCCCGAAGAAGTAACGATCAATAATCCCTCACCCGACATTGCCATCACAGGCATTAAAGTGATGAGTAAGCCTTTGCAGGTTGATTCTTTGCTGAAGTCAGGTACGATTGAATTGAATGCAGATGAGAATTCGCTGACCATTGAATTCTCCGGACTGAGCTATAACAGTACATATATTATCAGTTATAAACTGGAGGATATTGATAAGGAATGGAAAATGGCCGACAATACCAATCAGGCCATTTACACTTACCTGCCTGCGGGCAAATATACTTTCCTGGTAAGAAGTGAAGATGCTGAAGGAAATATCGGGAAAAACATCACCCGCTTATCTATTATAGTACGCCCGCATTTCTGGAAAACCTGGTGGTTCTACAGCCTCCTGGCATTACTGGCTATCGTAGTGCTTTACTGGATCGACAAGGAAAGAGTGAGCCGGTTGAAAGACCTGCAAAAAGTAAGAACAGAGATTGCCAACAACCTGCATAACGACGTAACCACTACCCTCAGTCATATCAACCTGCTGGGTGAAATGGCTAAGATAAAAGCAGATAAAGACATTAACCGTTCAAAAGAATATATTGACCAGATCAGCAGTAAAAGTCACAATATGATCATTGCAATGGACGATATCCTCTGGAGTATCGATCCTGAAAATGATAGTATGGAAAAAACGTTGTTGCGCATGATGGAATTTACAGATGCTTTGAAGCAACGGCATGGTGCCGCTATCGAACTGGTGGTAGATAAAAAAATACGCTCGCTGAAGCTCGACATGAAAGTGCGTAATGAATTCTTCCTGATATTTAAAGAAGGCCTCCGGATGATCGTTCAATATGCCGGCGGAAAGGATACACTGATCAATATTGATTTCTTCCGGAATAAACTTTCATTGAAGCTGCAGGATGCCACTGCCCGTATGGATACGCAGATTGACGAAATAGA
This sequence comes from uncultured Chitinophagaceae bacterium, assembly GCA_965990355.1. Taxonomy (GTDB): domain Bacteria; phylum Bacteroidota; class Bacteroidia; order Chitinophagales; family Chitinophagaceae; genus Terrimonas_A. The sequence continues at coordinate 385 of CBHEUU010000803.1, read as the reverse complement.
AAGATGTATTAAAGAGATCAATACCCGCTCAGAAATGATATCAGCTGAAGCGGATATCCAGTATGACAAGAATGGAATGGCGATTATTTTGCTGATCCCGGCTAAGTAAACCTACTTCCCCATCCATTTTTTAAAGTCCGTCACCTTTTCCCTGCTCACTATTGATTCCTTATCCACTGCAGGCCTGAGATGAAGCAAAAGACGGTTGCCGAAATATTCATGTATCTGTTCCACACTGTTCACTGAAATATAAAAGGAACGGCTGATGCGGAAATATTTTTTTGGATCAAGCATTTCCTCCAGTTCATCCATGGTATAGTCCACCACGAACTTTTTATTGTCGTGCGTTTTGAAAAAATTGAGGCGGCCATCACTGAAGAAATAA
>CBHEUU010000802.1:0-2283 GCA_965990355.1 uncultured Chitinophagaceae bacterium | reverse complement strand
ATCCGGTTTATCTGAGAAATGAATAAATTTAAATAATTAAAATTTAATAAATAAATAAAAACTTACAATTAACGCCCATTTGGCCGAAAACTGCAAAAGATAATAATTAAATTTGTAAATATTTTTTAAATATATTTCTTTTTATTTTATTTGAACTGTTGCTTAACGGCGTTACTTTAAAAAACGACTTTATTTGCATTTACATCATATTCCTGCAGCAAACCATTTTGATAGGCCAGCCAAAGCTTTCCTTCTTTCGTTTCGCTGACTGAAGTGATTTTTTCAGACTGCCGGGAAGCAGAAGACTGTAGAATTGCTTTTGCTTTTTTATCGGTAGCCGAATACAAATACAAATTCAGGCTATCGTAAAGAAACCAGTACCGGCCGTTGTTTACTTTCACAATGTCAATGACCGGGGCGGAAGGTAAACCGAGTGATTTTAAATAATTATTGAAGTTGGCATCAAATTTTTCGGTGTGTGGATCATAAATACAGGCGCCTCCTCTTGTGTCTACCCACATCTTTCCGTCGGGAAGTTCGTATAATGAAAGAACAGAATTATCGAACAGGGAGGTACTGTCATTCAGTATTTTGTTGAATACTTTAAAGGAATATCCATCATACCGGTTGAGACCGGCCTGGGTGCCGAACCATAAGAAGCCATCAGGATCTTTAAATATGGTATTGATCTGGTTGTGCGAAAGTCCGTTATAAGTGTTGAGCCTGGAAAAATTATAGTGAGTACTTTGGGAGAAAGCCGGGAATGAAAATAATACCAACACAATCCAAACGGAAAAACGCATCTCGTTAGTTTTAGCTTTGAAAAAAAATTGCAGTTATAGCATACAGGCCAGATCTGTGTTCGCCTGAAAATCAGGATTAAGTTAACAAAATGAAAACGATTACCAATTTTCCTTCTGCTATTGACCTGGTTTTGGATTATGAATGCGGACTTTTCGGTAGTAATAGTTTGTTTCAAAACGCCTCATATTATCCATGACATCTGCGATTTAGGTGTCGAATTTAAAGCTTTTACTTCTGTCGGCAGATCCGGACCGCCCGGATCAGGAATTTTGGCCGGAAAATCTGCAATACATATAAGCAGGAAACACCGGATATGCTGCAACTTTAGGTGGCTTGATCAATAGGCCGGCTTTACTTCGAAACTCATGAGCTTCAGTAGATTTCTGCCGCTTTGTTAGTTTTCGTAGTTTTAATGATCATCTTCAAACGCAGACTTATTGTTGACATAACATGCAGTTCCGGCCCATCTATATGGATTATAACGCCACCACACCCTGCGATCCCAGGGTAGTTGAAAGCATGATCCCTTTTTTCACCGCCGGTTTTGGAAATCCATCCAGCAGGGATCATTGGTACGGATGGCAGGCCGGCGAGGCAGTCAATGATGCAAGAGAAAAGGTTGCCGACCTGGTCGGGGCTGCTGCAAAGAATATCATTTTTACTTCAGGTGCAACTGAATCCATCAACCTCGCTTTGCAGGGGACGGCCAATGCGCTTGGTGCTAAAGGAAATCATATTATTACCTGCAAAACAGAACATAGTGCCGTGCTCGACACATGTACTGCACTGGAGAAGACAGGTTGCAGGATTACTTACCTCGATGTAAATGAAAACGGCCAGCTTTCGATTGAAAACTTAGAAGCGTCTATAACGGATAAGACCATCTGTATTGCGATCATGTACGCTAATAATGAAACAGGAGTGATCCATCCGGTCCGTACAATAGGAGTCATTGCACGCAAATACAATATTCCTTTTGTCTGCGATGCAACACAGGCTGCCGGAAAAATTGAAATTGATGTAAATGCTGATAACATTGACCTCCTGGCTTTTTCAGCGCATAAGCTGTATGGGCCGAAAGGTACCGGAGCGCTTTTTGTGCGTAACCGGGATGAACAGCATATTTTGCCACAGCAGCATGGAGGAGGGCATGAGCGTGGATTACGCAGCGGAACGCTGAATACACCGGGCATTGTAGGTTTTGGAAAAGCTGCGGAGATCTGCCAAAAAGAAATGGGGCAGGAGGCAAAGCGGTTGGAAGGTTTAAGAGATAAGATGGAGTTGTTATTACAGCAATCTATTTCCGGCATAATCATCAATGGGGCCGGTTGGAGATTGCCGCACGTAAGCAATATTCTTGTGCCTTATATTATGGGGCGGCAGATGGAATTGCATCCGGTGACGATTGTCTTCTTCGCGCTCGCGATGGGCACGCTCTTCGACGCCGTCGGCGCTGTCCTCGCCGTGCCGCTCGCCGCC
>CBHEUU010000801.1:0-2285 GCA_965990355.1 uncultured Chitinophagaceae bacterium | reverse complement strand
AGCGTTCTGCCAATTTTGTAGAGGCAATTCAAAACGACTCCTTCCCGTCTTCCCGCCTTACCGGTAAAAATTTGCTCACCGGTTTTACAATTCTTTTTTGTTTTACCGGTAAGGCGGGAAGGGCACCTGTTGCTTGAATTTTGTTTACTACATTTGTCACAACATTTCTAAAGTCCCCACGTTTATTGTTGCTATGAAAAATCTTTATTCCTTTTTTTTGTTTTGCATTCTCTTAACAGCCTGCGGCAACAAAAAGAACTTACCGGATATTTCCGCCGTAAAAGTCAGCCTGAAAGTGGAACGCTTCGATGAAGCATTCTTCTCCATTGACACCCTTCAGATTGACCGGGATATGAACAAGGTCCATCAGCAATATCCATCCTTCCTGCCCCTGTACCTGCAAAATATTATCGGGATCACTGACCCTTCAGAAGTAAAAGCATTTTACCGTTTTTATAAACCGGTTTTCGATTCATCACAACTCATCTATAAAAATTTTGAACCCGTAAAAACTCAACTTGAAAAAGCATTCCGCTACGTAAAATATTATTTCCCCAATTATAAAACACCCGCAGAGATCATTCCTGTAATCGGCCGTATGGATTCACGGCAGGACCTGGCGCGTATGGCTAATGGCGAGTACACTCCCAATTTTATCGGGCCTGACCTGGCCGGCATCAGCCTTCAGTTTTATTTAGGTAAAAACTTTTCCTGGTATAATGACCAGAACTTTATCAATAATGTAGCACCACTATACCGCAGCCGGCGTTTTTCCAAAGAATACATTGCAACAGATATAATGAAACTGATTACAGATGACCTCTTTCCCGATAAAAGCAGCGGACGCCCACTGGTAGAGCAGATAATCGAAAAAGGAAAACAATGGTGGTTGCTTGATAAGTTCATGCCTGAAACACCTGATTCCATCCGCACGGGTTATACCAAACAACAACTCGATTGGGTAGCCGCCAATGAAGGATTGATCTGGACCTTTATCGCCAAAAACGAAAACCTTTATGCAATAGATCCGGCCACTATACAAACTTATATTGGTGAAGGACCATTTACACAAGGATTTGACCAGGAACTTTCTCCCGGCAATATTGGTCCATGGATCGGAAGACAGATTGTCCGGAAATTTGAAACGCTGAATTCCGCATTCACTATCCAACAAATAATGCAGGCTACGCCGAAGCAGATTCTTGAAGAAGCTAAATACAAACCGAAGTAAGAGGAGGAATATTTAATTGTTCTTCATGGGAACAATCATCTCAAATGAAGGTATGTCCACACGGAACATCTGTTTGCTGTTAAGATTTTCCATTTGATAAGTGCCTTTCATTTTCCCCATTTCAGTACGCAGATTACAACCGCTGACATACTGATAAGTTTCGCCGGGCTTTATGGTTGGTTGTACACCCACAACACCTTCTCCTTCTACTTCGCGATGACTGCCATTGCTGTCGAATATCTGCCAGTTGCGACGGTGTAGTTTTACAGGAAAAGCATTGTGATTCTCGAGAGTAATACGGTACGCAAACATAAACTCCGATTGCACGGGATTACTATAATCAGGCTGGTAAAAAGTTTCTACGCTCACCTGTACGCCTTCAGAGATGATGCTGTTCATACCAATCAGTTTCAGTAAAAATAATGAAAAAGCCCGAGGGGAGTAAATATTGAGGGATTTTAATGCCCATAACGTAAATTTGCGGCTTTTAGCACTCATCCTTAATATTTTCCCGTATGAAGATAGCAGTAGCCAAAGGCGACGGTATTGGTCCCGAAATAATGGACGCCGTGCTCAAAATCTTTCAGGCCAATAAAACCCCAATGGAATATGAATTTGTAGACATGGGTAAATGGGTGTTTGACAAGGGCTTCAACAATGGTATGACACCTGAAGCCAAATTGACTATCGAGTCTCTCGGCCTTCTTTTTAAAGGCCCTATGGAAACCCCCAAAGGCAAAGGTGTAAAAAGCATCAACGTTACAGCCCGGAAAACCTGGAACACTTATGCCAACAAACGGGCGTTTCAAAGTCTGCATGGTGTAGACACTGTATTCAGCAAAGCAGGCATCCCCATTGATATTACTGTTGTAAGAGAAAACATCGAAGATACTTATGGCGGCATTGAACACATGCTTACACATGATGTGGCTTTAAGCCGCCGCTTCATTACCCGCCCCGGCAGCATGCAGGTGATCCGTTATGCATTTGAAATGGCCCGCCAGAAAAAAGCAAAACGCATCACTTGCGGTCACAAGGCCAATATCATGAAACT
>CBHEUU010000800.1:0-2286 GCA_965990355.1 uncultured Chitinophagaceae bacterium | reverse complement strand
AATATTTCCCGCGAGGTCAGCGGCTTTCACGGTGAACTTGTAAGTTACATATGCCATGAGACCGGTAGCGACGATGCTTGTCCCTGTTGTATTAAATTTTTTCACACCATTTACATAAACATCATATACAGTAACGCCAACATCATCGGTAGCTTCATCCCATATCAGTGAAACAGAGTTACGGGTTGAACCAGCCGTGCGGAGATTGCCGGGAGCTGATGGAGCAGAAATATCTGCCAGTGTTTTTGCAGTCACCGCATCAGAAGTGGAAGAAGCAGCGGTATTGTTGATCGCTCTTATCTTATAATAATATTGTGTATTGGCATTCAGGTTAAGATCAGTATAGGTAATAGCGTCGGCTGCTGTTACTTTAACCAAAGCATAAGGGCCTGAACTGCTTCCGGAACGGTATATTTCAAAACCGGTTTCATTGTAAGACGGAGCAGGGTTTTGTGACCAATCCAGTTTGATAGAAGTTTTGGAAACTGCGGTAGCCACCACACCTGATGCAGGCGAAGGAGGATTAGGACCGTTTGCATCCACTACCGGGAATAAATTGGAGAATTCACTGGAACAGCCGAACTCTTCGGTCACTTTCACTTTATAGCTGCCGGCAGCTGATACAGTAAGAAAACGGGTAGAGCTTAATACTGTAGCGTTGCCTTCTTTCTGCCAGTTATAAGTGGCATAACCATCCGGCACTTCCAGTTGCACACTGGTGCTTCCATCCGGAGAAGGGATCACATTGCTCTTGAAGCCGGTTGTTACAATATCAGGTGAGATAGTAGCGCCTTTCAGTTTGATCACAACAGGAATGGGTGACCATTCAGACCATTCAGCACCTCTTTTGATACGGCAATCATATGTACCAAAGGAAGTGGCTGTATAAGAGTTGGAAGTAGCACCGGGAATTATCACACCATTTTTTCTCCATTCATAACCATCAAAACCTGCGGTCACACCCATAGTGGCACTTACAGGATCTCCGGCGCAAAATTCAGTGCGGCCAAACAAAGTCCAGGGATTCGCTTTATGCGCCCTGGTTATATAAGGGAAGAAATCAGCTTCGCCCCAGGCAGAATACCAGCAACCGTGACCTTGTGTAGGATACTCGGTATACGTGACATTTCCGCCGGCGTTTTTATAATTATTTATAACATTTCTTGATGTATTGAAATGCGGGGCATTGTCAAGATAACCCTGGAAAAGCCAGATAGGTGTAAATTTTAAAGAATTCACCATGCTTGCATCTCCATCTGCAACAGAGCAGGCGCTGATCGGCAAACCGGCAGCTACCAGTTTGGGATAGTTGCGCAGCATTTGCCAGCTGCTTCCACCACCGCCGGATAAACCATCCACGCTTACGCGGTTGATATCCACTTTTACCTGGGGAACAAAATAATTTGTGATCAGTTCATTGATGATCTGGTAGTGGGTGGTATTAAAAGCACCTGAACCGGAACTCGTTTGAGGATAAAGCAAAAATCCATCAAACTTACCATTGTCCACTGCATTCATGAACAATTCACCACCATGGTAGAGTTGGTATTCGTTATCATAAATAGTTCCCTTTTCACCTATACCATGAAAGAAAACGAAAATGGGATACTTCTTATTTGTATTGATGGAGTCTTTATATGACTTCGGGAATTTAACACGGAAGGCCACTCCTTTATAGATATATGCTTTAAAGGAGCTGGTATTAAATCCCAGCCTGTTTGTTTTAACCCATTTTGCCAGCGTGCCATAAGCAGGTTGAGCGGGCGGCGCATCCGGATTATAAACCACGATCGGGTCATCGGGGTTCAATACGCCTGTTTGAGCATATCCTTTTCCTATCAGGGCAAGGATCATGATCATCATAAGGGAGACGATACGGGTAAAAATTTTCATACTGAATTACTTAAAAGGCTAAAAAAAACGAACACATTTATTTATACAATAAAAAACTCCATATTGAAAACATGAAGACGCTGTGATGCCAGGCACACAGTAGCTACAAACCAATGTTGTTCATGGGACCTTAATCAGTGAAACAGTAATTCAGGGAATTAGATGTTGGTGGTTGACGCTAGGAAATAGTCAGTATCGGCTTGATTATAGGAGATAGATTTTTGGAATCAGGTAAGCTCAAAAGTGAAGCTGCAAGATAAAGTTAAAATAAGGAAATCGCAAATTTTTGTTGTATTATTTAATCACGAATCAAATGTTAATAATTTGAAAATGACTCGAATACAAATACGGTTTATCCTTAAATACATACCATTCACTCAAAAAGATTAGGTT
>CBHEUU010000799.1:0-2291 GCA_965990355.1 uncultured Chitinophagaceae bacterium | reverse complement strand
GATAATTTCGATCTGAAGCTGGACTGGAAGATCGATACTGCAGGTAACAGCGGTATCATATTCTATATTGTTGAAGACACAACGAAGTATGAATATTGCTGGCATACCGGTCCTGAAATGCAGGTGCTGGATAATGCAAAGCATCCTGATGCCAAGATCATAAAACACCGTGCAGGTGATCTGTATGATCTGATCTCTTCTTCTTCTGAGCCGGTAAAACCAGCATTGGAATGGAACCATGCAGAGATCAAAAGCCTGAATGGCAAGCTTGATTTATACCTGAATGGCGTGAATGTGGTATCGACTACTTTGTGGGATGATAACTGGAAGAAGTTGGTTGCCGGCAGCAAGTTTAAGAATATGCCAGATTTTGGTAAGTATAAGAAAGGTAAGATCGGTTTGCAGGATCATGGAAATAATGTGTGGTTCAGGAATATAAAGATTAAGAAGTTGTAACTGCGACGGTAATCGTTGTTTATTAGATAAAAGTCTAACAGGTTTTGCGAACCATTCTATGGTTTACAAAACCTGTTAGACTTTTTAATATCATATATTCAGAAAGAATCCTCGCCTGGTGAAAAGTCAGCGCTTTATCTTCCTGAGTTGAATCCTTTCCTGAAAGACCTCATCAGGGATAGGATGTTCTTTCAGGAATTTTTTGGCTTCTTCAAGTTTTTCCTTGACAAAAGGGGATTCCCCTATTTTTTTCGCTAATTCACTGTCGCTATCAATCGCCCTGAAAGGATAGACACGATAGCCGCCAAAATATTTTATTTTGACCCTTCTCTTGTTGTTCATAATGTTCATAACAAGCTTTATAGTTAAAAATACAAAATTATTTTCTCGATGCCAGGAAGGCTTCATAATTAATCCCTTTTTCAAAAAGATGCCATTGACCCTTAATATATCCTTTTATGATAAAGAACTGACTAATATCAGAATAAAAGGAAGAAATAGCCATTTGATATAGACGTGTCCGCGATGGCGTACTTCCTTTGACATAAACTAAGGCTTTGGGACATGTATGTATAAATTCTAAAATTGTGGCTGCTACGGTTGCAAGGACTTCATTTTTATCAGCATTATTGGTTGTAACAGAATCATTCAGTTTTTCCTGTTCAGCGTCCCAATCTCCAAAAGCGACATTATAGACGTGAAAAGGAAAGTCCGCCATTAGATCAAATCGTACCTTTTTTGCTATACTTCCTTTTGGCCCTTCACTTTCAAAATCATAATTAAATATGTCTTTGCCTCTCCTGTATTTATACCTCTTATCTCCCATTCAGCAAAACAACAATAACACCTTTGCTAATCCTGAGGAATAAAACGCTCAATAAATGTTTTTTCCTCCTTGTTTATACAAAAAAGAGAGCACCAAACTGGTGCTCTCTTCCTCTTTATTCCTCTTAATTCCTTTAATCAATCTTTGTTATCTTCAACACATTCGTCGGCAAATGCGATGCCACCGGTGTACTTCCCGTATTCACAATCGTATCACCTGACTTCACAAATCCCCTTTCCTTCAAAATCGCTATCTGGTCAAAGATGATATCATCCAGGCTTTCTTCTTCATCATAATAAAACGCCCTTACACCCCAGCTCAGGCTCAATTGATTTACCAGCGATCTGTTTTTGGTAAATACATACAAGGGTGATCTGGGACGGTAGCTGCTCAGCATAAAACCTGTGTAACCGCTCTGCGTCATTCCTACCAGTGCATTGGATGCAATATCACTGGCGATCTTACAGGCATTATAGCAGATAGCATCGCTAAGGAAAGAAGGAGAGTGGGCAAGAGCCTTCAGGTCTTCTTCCCTGTCATAGCGGTATTCAGTCTGTTCTACTTCCAGGATGATCTTGCGCATGGTTTGCACTACCAATGGCGGGTGATTGCCTGTAGCTGTTTCGCCACTCAGCATCACTGCATCTGCACCTTCCAGCACCGCGTTGGCCACATCCGTGATCTCGCTACGGTTGGGTTTTACACGGTCAATCATGCTTTCCATCATCTGTGTAGCCACCACTACCGGTTTGCCGCGGTGGATACATTTACGGATGATCTCACGCTGGGCCATCGGCACTTTCTCTACCGGGAGCTCAACGCCCAGGTCACCACGTGCTACCATCACTGCGTCTGATTCGATAATGATATTGCGGAGATCAACCAGGGCTGATGGCATTTCAATTTTTGCCATCACCTTGATAGAGCTATTGCGTTCTCTAACCCTTCTCTTAAGATCTATGATGTCTTCTGCTTTGCGTACAAATGAAAGCGCCACCCAATCCAGTTC
>CBHEUU010000798.1:0-2321 GCA_965990355.1 uncultured Chitinophagaceae bacterium | reverse complement strand
CCAGGGTGGTATTAGAGATCCCTGCCAAATACCTGTAAACGTCCATATATGATAAAGGCTTTAATTATAGATGACGAACCGGTGGCTGCAAATGTATTGCGCATGATGATGGAAAGGCATATTCCTGAAATAAACGATCTGAGGGTCGCTACTGGCCCTGAAGAAGCTTTGGCACTGCTTCAAAACTTTGCGCCCCAGCTTGTTTTTCTGGATATTGTCATGCCGGAGGAAAATGGCTTTCAATTGCTTGGAAAAATGCAAGGGTATGAATTTGAAGTCATTTTTACAACCGCCTATAATGAATATGCCATACAGGCTATCCGCTTCAGCGCCCTGGATTATTTATTAAAGCCAATCGATGCAGAAGAACTGAAAGAAGCCGTCCGGCGGTATAAAGAAAAGCTGCTCCATAAAAAACAAACGGCAGAACTGATCAACAACCTGCAACAAAACCTGCAAACCCACCAGCAATCACACTTCAAATTAGCTATACCGGGACAGGAAGGCGCTATCTTTTTTTCTCCCGCCGAGATCATACGTTGTGAAGGGGAGAGCAACTATACCTGGTTCCATCTCACTGATAACCGCAAGCACCTCAGTTCAAAAACCATCAGGGAATACGAGGAGATTTTGACGCAGCATAATTTTCTTCGCATTCACAAATCTCACCTGGTGAATAAATCTTTCATTCAGCATTACCTTAATGAAGGTGCTGTAGTATTAGTTGACAAACAGCGCTTGCCTGTTTCACGGCAAAGGAAAGATGTTGTAAAGGCGGCTCTTGGGACAAGATAGATTGTTCCGGGTTGCCTTTTTTTGAAGTATCAACCTTGATGTATAAGCCAATCAAAGTCCTAACTTGCGTGAACAGATTAAAGGGGCGCAGGGAATATGAATGAAAGCTGGTTAACGGAAGAAATAATTTAAAACTATGCGAGAATTATTTGAGATCCAGACTACAAAAGAATATGAACGTATTAATAACGTATTTCCACAGGTTGATTTTAAGTTGGAAGATAATTGGGGATCCTATGGAATTGCAAAGTCCTTGATGAGTAAACCTGTTGACGTACCGGTTACTTTTACCTTCAGATTAGAAAGGCGTAGCCCATTGACTGATGTCTTGTCTCAATCTTTTATCGCAGCAAGAGGACTGCTGATTAGTAGCAGGTTTTCGGAATTATTAAATAAATGGACGCTCAAAAATATTGAACAGATTAAGGCTGTCGTAAAAGATGCCAAAGGAAAAGAACATCAATATTTTTGGATACATCCAACAGTGGATTTTCTTAGATCTATAGATTATCAAAGAACAAGATTTATAGTTCGGGATAATGTCACTCAAAATGTTATCTCAAACTTTAAGGTGGGCAATTTCAAAGAGCTATATGATCGGGTAATGAAAATAACCGCTGATAAAGGAGTAAAGCCATCAGAAATTCTTTATGTAAAAGACAGTTGGTGTTTTGAATCGGACATAATTTTTACCAATGTATTAGGAAGGAAGATTTTTGTGTCACGCGAATTAAAAAATGAGTTGGAAAAAGCGAACATAACAGGACTCGATATTATTAATGATGGTATAGCAATTGAAATGTAAGTATTTGGTAAATTACCTGTTCGCCATCTTTTTTGTTACAAATTCATTGAAAAAGAAATCCCTGTAAATACTTCCAATAGGGATTTCGTTTGTGCCTATGTACACGGTGTTGTTATCCACAGAACCGATATGCTTAACATTGATAACATAGGATTTGCTTACCCGCACAAACATATCTTTTGGTAATTGATCGTAGATGGTTTTGATATTCATCGCCGTAATTACTTTCTGATTTTCGCTGTGCATCACCACATAATCTTTTAACCCCTGAATAAAAAGTATGTTATTGAAATAGATTTTAAAAATTCTCCTGTCTGCTTTCACAAAGAAAAAATCGTCTGCTACCTGTTCGATATTGTTATTAGCATAATCCGCCTTGAATAATTTGGAGTAGGTGCGGGCTTTTTCAACAGCTTTTCGAAAACGCTCTAAGTTTACGGGTTTTATCAGGTAATCGGTTATCTGGCTGCCGATGGCATCATCCATCAGGTTTTCGGTTTCATTTTTGGTGATGAGAACCACCGGGATCTGTGAATTCAATTCCTTTATTTTCGCAAGCGTTTCCAGTCCCGTTATCCCAGGCATTGTTTCATCGAGCAGCACAACGTCGATGGGATTGTCTTTAACATAATCAACAGCATCAAATCCGTTCGTGAGAGCCTTCACCTCATATCCTTTATTCTGTAAGAACAGAATTTGCGATTGTAAACTTTCTATTTCA
>CBHEUU010000797.1:0-2327 GCA_965990355.1 uncultured Chitinophagaceae bacterium | reverse complement strand
GTCGGAGGTGCTTAAGAAAGAATGGAACAGGGAAAACTTTGACTACCTTGTGAATAATGCAGGGATAGCCCAGAGAACGCTTATCAAAGACACTACCGAAGAAATATTTGACCAGCTCGTAAATGTAAATTTCAAAGCTGTGTTTTTTCTTACACAAAAACTGATGCCTCTGATCGCTGATGGCGGCCAGATTATTAATATCTCATCCGGGCTTGCCCGCTTCGCTTTTCCCGGTGTTGCAGTATATGGTGCACTCAAAGCTGCAACAGAAGGATTGACAAGGTATTTTGCCAAAGAATATGCTGAAAGAAAGATCCGTGTAAACAGTGTGGCTCCCGGAGCAATCGATACTGAATTTGGCGGAGGGAAGGGCGATGAAAACCACCGCCGGCAAATTGCCAGCATGGCGGCACTTGGCCGTTTGGGTGAAGCCGACGATGTGGGTGCTTTTGTTGCATCGCTGCTCTCAGATGACAGCCGCTTTGTGAATGCTCAACGCATCGAAGTGAGCGGCGGTACTCTTATCTGATCAGGAATGTGTATCCGTTTTTTTGTAAATTTATGTTAGCATCATTCAACCTACTACGATGGAATACTTAGACATCCATTCAATTTCAGAACTGCACGTTTTTTTCCGCTACGATAAACCACAACACCCGCTGATAACCGTTATAGATTTATCTAAAGTTGACCGGTCACACAGAAAGCCAGAGGTTGCATACCGGTTGAATTTATATTCCATCGCCTGCAAAAAAGTAGAAGGCTCTTTTAAATATGGACGCACTTCCTACGATTTTTCCGAAGGTTCATTGATGTTTACTTCCCCACACCAGGTTTTATCTCCCGGAATTGAAAACAAAGTGGAAGGTTGGGCAATCTATATACACCCTGATTTCCTAAACGCAAGCAGCAAAGGGCAAAAGCTAACCAGCTATTCGTTTTTTGGTTATGATACCAGTGAGGCGCTGCATATTTCAGACGCTGAAAAAAATGTCCTGGAAGATTGCCTGAAAAATATCAGCCGGGAAATCTCGATGAATCTGGACACCCACTCACACCATCTTATCCTGAGCAATCTTGAATTGATGTTATCCTATTGTTCAAGATTTTACGACCGTCAGTTCCTTACAAGAATAAAAGCAAGCAATGATATCGTCGAGAAATTCGACAGGATCTTAAACGATTACTTCGCTCAGGATACGCTAATCGAATCAGGCTTACCAGATGTAAAGTATTTTGCTTCACGCCTTAATCTATCTGCCAATTACCTTTCCGATCTATTAAGCAAATACACGGGTAAGTCAACACAGGAACATATTCATTTGAAATTGATTGATAAAGCGAAATCTTTGTTGTGGAGCACTGAAAACTCCATCTCAGAAATAGCTTACGGCCTGGGGTTTGAACATCCCTCCCACTTCACCAAGTTATTCAAAACCAAAACGGGTTATTCTCCAAAGGAATACAGGAATTTGAATTAATACTGGTATAGTTGTGGCAATATCAAAAACAACCATTTAAAATTAAAAGCAATGAAAATCCCTTATCGATTAAATACAATACTGCTCATTTCAGTATTTATTTTCTCAACTTGCTCTTATGGGCAAGAGGTTAAAACAATAAAAAATATTGTATTGGTACACGGAGCATTTGTAGATGGCTCCGGATGGGAAGGAATTTATAATATTCTAACCAAACAGGGATATAAGGTATCTGTAACACCACACACACTTATGTCTTACGATGCCGACGTGGCTGCCGTGAATAGAATAATTGACCAACAAGACGGACCTTGTATCCTGGTAGGACATAGTTACGGAGGAGCAATAATTACCACATCGGGAAATAATCCTAAAGTTGCGGGACTGGTTTATATTGCTGCCCATGCACCCGATGCAGGAGAATCGGAAGCCAATAACGGCAAAACATACCCTCCGGCTTATAAGTCATTGATCAAAGGGGCTGATGGATTGGACTATATTGATCCGGAAAAATTTCCAACTGATTTTGCAGGCGGTGTTCCAAAAGAAAAGGCCAGCTTTATGGCGGTTTCGCAACTCCCTACTGCTGACAGTGCCTTTCATGCTATTATTCGGGAACCAGCATGGAAAACAAAACCTGTTTGGTATATGGTAGCAAAATCCGATAGAATTATAAACCCGGACTTGGAACGGATGTATGCCAAAAGAGCGAATAGCATTAAAACGGTGGAAGTGGAAGGTGCAAGTCATTGTGTGTATATAACCCATCCCCGGGAAGCAGCAGACCTGATAATTTCGTCGGCTAAAGGAAAATAAAAGATCCGTAAGAATGTATACAGCTTATTT
>CBHEUU010000796.1:0-2331 GCA_965990355.1 uncultured Chitinophagaceae bacterium | reverse complement strand
TAGTCCTCTTCCCGCTGTCACCCCGGCCCTGGTTCAGTAAACTTTCAAGTTTAAAAAATATAAGAGCCGGGGTCTCTCAGCGCTGCATTCGTTTCAACCAGTAAGCCTTATTGCTTAGAAAATATTGCAGACATGAGAGACCCCGGATCTTAGTGAACTACAGTAGGAAGCCGACTAAACCTGGTCCGGGATGACAATTGAAAATATCCTGCTTATCGAGCACTCAATGGCAATAAACTACCATACTAAGCAACAGTAACTGAAATTAATTAATACTTTAGCAACTCAAAATTTGCCATAATGATCAAGACCGTTTCAGTAATAGGAGCCGGCACAATGGGTAATGGTATTGCCCATGTTTTTGCCCAGCATGGATACCTGGTTAATCTCGTGGACCTGTCGAAACCACAGTTGGATAAAGCAATCGCCACTATTACCAAAAACCTGGAAAGGCAACTGGAAAAAGGAACCATCACCGAGGAAGTAAAAGCCCGGGCACTTTCCAATATCACCACGATGACCAGTTTTGCCGGATTGAAAGAATCGCAACTGGTAGTGGAAGCTGCCACTGAAAATACAGAACTGAAACTTTCTATTTTCAAACAGATAGACGAAGTAGCGCCTGAAGGATGCATACTCGCTTCCAATACATCTTCCATTTCCATTACCAAAATTGCTGCAGCTACCCGGAGACCCGATCATGTGATCGGCATGCATTTTATGAACCCTGTGCCGGTGATGAAGCTGGTGGAAGTGATCAATGGGTATGCAACAAAAAAAGAAGTGACCAATGCAGTAGTGGAATTGAGTCAAAAGCTCAATAAAGTGCCTTGCGTGGTAAATGACTATCCTGGCTTTATTGCCAACCGTATCCTGATGCCGATGATCAATGAAGCGATTTACAGTTTATATGAAGGCGTGGCAGATGTGAAAGCCATCGATACTGTAATGAAACTCGGTATGGCTCACCCAATGGGGCCATTACAGCTTGCCGATTTTATAGGGTTGGATGTTTGCCTTTCCATTCTTGATGTATTACATAAAGGCTTCGGCAATCCCAAATACGCCCCCTGCCCTTTGCTGGTAAATATGGTCACAGCCGGCAAACTGGGAGTGAAGTCGGGCGAAGGATTTTATGATTACACAGCAGGAAATAAGGAACTGGTTGTAAGTAACCGGTTCAGGAATTCCTGATTCCATGCTAAATACGGATCAAGCTTCATTCATACGCTGATTCCTTGCATTTGCAGCAATATGTAAAGCAAAGGCTGCAAGTGCTGTATCTTTCAGCATGTTCACAAAAGCCAATTCTTTCATTTCAGGATCACCGGCTTCACTGTAATTGGGCCAATGTACCAATACAACGAAGGTGAGCAGCAAAACTGCTAACAGGTAACCTGCAATAGCTACAAAGCGATTGGTGATAAAAGAAAGGGCTGCCAGTATAAATGCTATACCGACAAAATAGACCCAATTCATGCCCCCGGGCAGATAGGTAGGAACGTAAATCAACAAATTCTCGGGGCGCTTGAAATGATAAATACCAAATACAAGCATAACGATGGCCAGCAGCCAGATGGCTATGCGGGATATAATATGCTGATTCATAAAAAGAGCTTTAGTACTTTTAAGTTACGACTTTTCCGAAGTAACTACAAGGTTATTTTCTACAGCATATTACTCTCTCCCGGATCACGCAACTTTTTCAACCTCCACCGTACGCAGATCTTGCAACTTAAACAACACTTCATCCAACCTGTTACGCGGCACGCCAATTTCCATTAAACAAAACAAATTGGTCTCCTGCTTCACGATAACACAATCAAAATATTTCATCACTTTCATCACTTCATTCATCTGTGTATAATCAAACTGGAGGCGGTAATTGACCAGCACAGGCTTTTGCACAAAAGGCGTTACCTGCAATGCCAATGCCGCTGCTGTTTTATACGCATTGATCAATCCCGGCACACCAAGTAATGTGCCGCCGAAATAACGCACCACTACGATCAGCACATTGGTCAGTTCCTTGCTGTCTATCTGGCCCAGTATAGGACGGCCGGCAGAACCTGAAGGCTCACCATCATCACTAACGCGGAACATCAAACCATCCAACCCAAGACGGTACGCAAAACAATGATGCGTGGCTTTGGGATGTTCTTTCTTGATATCAGCCAGCCTGTCTTTAAAATCATTCACAGACATTACCGGGAATGTATAAGCGATGAATTTGCTTCCACGGTCTTTATACTCTGCGGAAGACGATCTTTCCACGGTACTGTAGTAATCAAGGGTCATTTATCTCGGGTGCTTTTTATCGGGTTCAAAAAA
>CBHEUU010000795.1:0-2332 GCA_965990355.1 uncultured Chitinophagaceae bacterium | reverse complement strand
AGCAGTTGTGCCTCCAGTTGCTGCAGCACTGCTGAATTGGAAGCCGCCTGCTGCCTTGTAATGTTGAGATTATGGATGGCTGATTGTTGTTGTATGATCGCAGTTGTGTTATCCAGGGTAAGTACAGTTTGCCCAATTGCGACATCATCTCCGTCCTGTACCGGTACATGTGTAATGTAGCCGTCATTTAAGGAGGTCAATGTAAACTGATTGGCCGCTTCTACGTGACCTGAGGCAAATACGGCCTCGGTAATGGGAGAGACCTTGGGAGACACCAGTTCTGGTTTTTTATTTTTGCAGGAACCAGCAGCTATAGTCATTAAAAGAATTCCTGTCATCAACGTTTTGTTCATTTTGCCGGGTTGGTTTGACGGATTTTTAAACGGTATTCGCTTATAAAATAGTCACTCATGCTTTGCAGGTATTCGTTCTGGCTCGTGATCAGGTCCGAATGGAACCTAAGCCGTTCATCTAACGATATGATACCCTCTTTCATCATTTTTTCTGCATGTGCGTCATTCTTTTGGTACAATGACAATATGTTTTTGCTTTTCTCAAAAGCGGTCAGTGAGCTATTATAGCTGATAAGCATATTCTGGTTGGTGATGGCTGATTGATTTTTTTCACTTTCGTATTGTTTTTTCCTGGTGTCATATTCAATCTTCGATTTCTGCACCTGGTATCTTCTGGTATGACCACTAAAAATGGGCACTGACAATCGAAGTCCCCAATATTGCTGTGGGGTAGTGTTGCTGTTATCAAATTTCATGAAGTCGTCTGCTGCTATTTGTGTGTTATATTGATACACAGCTGACAATGTTGGTGCAAATGCTGCCCTGGACAATTGCCATTGATTTTTTGATGCAAGCATCTGTACATAGGATAACTGAACATCGGGATCTTGTGTGAACTGTTTTGTATTTGGGCTTGCTGTTTTATCTGTGATGTTCTCCGTTATTCGGATACTATCTGTTGTATTCAGCAGCTGCATAAGATTATTGAGCTGCAGGTGCTTGTTTTCAGTGGCGGCAGTTAAGCCTCTTTCCGCCTTTTCCTTATTGATCAGGGCAGTGTTCAATGTTACTTCGCTGATGAGGCCTTCAGTAAATTTTGCTTTTGCAACGGTGAGAATAGAGGCGGACGTATTCAGGTTTTCCAGGGATAATTTTTCCGCTTCAGACAGCAGCACACAAGTAAAATAGATATTGGCCAATTGTTCGTATAGATCTGTTTTTGCTTTTGCGATATTCAATGAGGCCAGCTCATCGTTCAGTTTGGCAGCTGATAAGTTGAACCAATCCTGTGTATTCAGTATTTCGAACTGCACATTGATGTTGCCATTGTAAATGTATCTTCTGCCGAAAGTCGCTTCAGTATAGGAATTTGCCGGAGCCGCGGGGTTAAAAAGGTTGGCGGGCACTAACGTGGATTGAATTCTTATATTATCAGTGAAAGCGCCGGATGCCGTGGCTGTCGGCAACAGAGCGCCTTTAGCCTGTTTTATATTGATCCCGGCAACAGTTTTATTTGCTTCAGCTGTTTGTACCTGGATGTTGTGCTTGTCGGCATAACTCCAGACTTCCTGCAGCGAGGAGAAGCTTTTTTGTGCTTCAGATACGCTTGCCAATAAAATAACACCCGACATTGATAAGATGCTTTTCCGAAGTAATAACATTTCTTTATAAATTAATGCCTGCCTGAACTATTACTATTCAGGCAGGCATCACGTTTACTTAACTCTTGTCCAGATTTGGGATTTGCTCATGAAGCCTGCTTTAGCGGATAACTCCATTGTTCCGTCAGCTTTTAAACTAACGGTGCAGGGGAATGTCTTTCCTTTTTTCGGTAAATACACTTTACCGTTTTTGTATCCTTTCCCATCAAATTGCAGTCCTGATATTTGCTTTGTTCCAATTATATTTCTGTCAGGCGCATCTTTGATAACAGCTTCATAGCTTGTGCCGTTTTTTATGAATTCGATAGTACGGGTCTTGTCCTCATTTGTCCACTTACCTAAAATGGTATCAGCGGTTGGAGTTGATGTTTGGGCGAGTGCAGTTATATTGTTACCCCAAAATATGGCCACAGCCAGCATGAAGATGGTCATTGAAAATTTCAGTGTCATTATCTTTTATTTATTTGTTTATGAATACAAATATGATCAAACCTGGAATTGTTCGTAGTCCGTTTCTTTGCAAAACGGGCAATTATGTTTGTAAGACGGGCAACTGAAAGACACAAGGCCACAAAGAAATGCTCCTCAATAGATACTTTGTGTTATTTGTGTCTTTGTGGGAGCAAGCCGGATTCAAATTTGCGGACTACCGGAACT
>CBHEUU010000794.1:0-2341 GCA_965990355.1 uncultured Chitinophagaceae bacterium | reverse complement strand
AAAACTCTTTGAATCAAAACTATTGACCAGGCTGTCTTTTGAAACCCTGATCTTCGCGAGCCGGTGGGAAGGAAGAAGATTGTTTTTATCTGAACGGTCATAAATAAAAAGGTTCTTCTTATCGTTGGTATTGCTGTCAACATAAAACTGGTCTTCTCCGCCACCACCGATCATGCGGAGACGGATAGGGGATGAAACGGGGCCATGCACATAAAATTCGTCTTTGCCATCAAACCCGTATAGCCTCACTTCTTTTGTAACAGCCGGATCAAAACTGCGCTGGTAGATTATATCGGACCTTGAAGTATCTTTTTTCAACTTATAAATGCTTACAAGTATGTTGTTCCCTTCCTGTTTGATGATAAACTGTTCCCGCTTATCAGAAGCAGGCACATCTACGTAAACAGACAGGAAGCGGTAATACTCAAGCGCCATTTTTTCGAGATTGTTGCGCCGGGCGATCATTGTGTTAATGATCTCTTCGCCGGAAAGCCGGTAAATGCCTTCAGGCATCAGTCGAATGGCTTGCCGGATCAATGTATCGGTCAGATGTGTTTGTACATAATAGACCTCTTTACGCCAATCAGCTTCACTAAGCCCGTTCAGGAAATAACGGTCAAAATAGCGGGCATTGAAATTCCATCCCTTTATGTCGCGGATATTATTTTTATAAGGCTGGAATTTTGATTTCAACCATTGATGGGAAACAATCCAGGGAAATAAACCTGATGTTTTATAATACACCTGGTCGCGGTCGCGGGGGATTGGTGTATAGCGAGTGTCTTTATTGCTTTTTACTTTTTCCCATCGCCATTGATCTTCGTGCCGGTCCCAGTCGCCCAGCAGCACATCGAGCAGGCGAGCCCTTAAAACAACCGGCTGGTCAATTGATACATCATTATCCTCTTCCAGCTTTTCCTGCACTTTTACCGTATTATCTGTTTTATTGGAGTCGACCGGTTCGCGTTCTTCCAGTAAAAAAACACGGTTGCCAAATTCCTGCTGGTAAATGCCGAGAGCAGGATCGTTTGCCACATAAACGATCTCCGGATTGGAATGAGGAATGTGCAATGCTTCGGCCAGTGGTGGAACAGTGACGGCAGCAAATGGATTGGCCGTGGTTACCTGGTCCTGCAGAATATCGCGGGCAACTGTTTGTTTCAGGTTGGCCGGCAATTGCCGTTCGGGATATTTCTGTACACTTCTTAAAGCCCAATCCCGGCCAGCAGCGTCACGCAACCGTAATGAACGTGTTTGCATGCCCCCGCCTTCCTGTAAAATTTTCAGCCCGCCTTTCTCTGTACTTAAATGAACGATCCTCACTTTTACCGGCACTGCCCAGAGTTTCCGGTAGTTTTCACCAAATAATGCCCGGTGCAGTTTGCCTGGTTTGTCGTAGCCTGGAGCAATAGTGACTATCATACTGTCTGCATTGCTTTGCGAAATGCCCGTGAAGGCACAGCCAGCAAAAGCCAGCATGAATACAAAAGGCAAATAGAAATGCTTGCCCCGCTTATGTATCACCATTATCCGGAAAGGTTTTATAACCTAAGATAGGTTATTCTGATTTCAAACTCTTCACCGGGTTCACCATCGCCGCCTTCAATGCTTTGTATCCTACCGTGATCCAGGCAATGACCATGCAGAAAAAAATGGCGAGCAAAAATACGCCCCAGCCGATGCTGGTATGGTAATAGAAACCCGATAACCAACTGCTCATAAAATAATAACCGACAGGTGCTGCAATAAAAAATGCCAGTGCGATCAGCAGGGTGAACTCTTTGGAGAACATATAAACAATGCTCTGAACGGAGGCGCCAAGCACTTTGCGGATGCCCACTTCCTTGGTTTTTTGTACCGCCATAAAGGAAACCAATCCATATAAACCCAGGCAGGAAATAAGGATGGCCAGGAAAGAGAATATTTTGAACAGCTGTTCCGTGATGGCTTCGTTCTGATAAAAGCGTTCGATCGTTTCATCATAGAAATACTGTTCGTACATATAGGTGGGGTAGAGGCCGGTAAAGAGTTTTCTTACATTTTCCAGTGTGCTGCTCATGTTGTTGCGTTTCATACGAACAGCGATCCAGTTATAAGAATTAGAAGATGAGGTGATAATCATTGGTGCCATCGCATCACGGAGAGGCTTGCTGTTGTAATCTTTGATCACTCCTACAATCGGGACCTTTCTGTCCCAACCTCTTAATGCCAAACTTTTCCCGATTTTTTCAGGAATTAATTAACTTTGCCATGTTAACAAATGAAGCAATAGCGAAGCGAAAATATTACTTAGTTTTTCTTCTTTATTTGGCTAATCTGTGTTAGGCACGTATATTTCCAT
>CBHEUU010000793.1:0-2341 GCA_965990355.1 uncultured Chitinophagaceae bacterium | reverse complement strand
AATATCACCGCCATCTTGTATCTGCCAGTCCTTTTTGTTGGATGCATCAAGATGGAGTGAACTGTCGGCTACTTTCCATGCTGAGCCGATCTTTGGTGCTTCTCCATATTTATGCCATCCTTTGGTGGTAACGCCATCAAACAGCAGTTCCCAGCCATCTTTTTTTTTCATATTATGTTAAAGTATTAGCGAGATTAGCGTTACTGGCAGCATTTGTGTTTTCCATAGCTTCTGGTTTTTTCTCTTCATTATTGCATGCAAATAATAAAACCATTGATGAAGCGATCAGTGTTGTTTTCAACATGAATAATTATTTTTTTAATAAAAGAATATATTTCACCATCGCCTCTGCATCGGCCTGAGAAATGCCTGGATGCGGTATCATGGGTACCTGACCCCAAACTCCGGTGCCTCCGTTGATGATCTTACCGGCCAGTTCAGGAATAACACCTGGAGCCTGAGCTGCATATTTCTCCGCTACCTGGCGGTAAGTGGGGCCTGTATAAGCTTCATCAACCTTGTGACAGGTAAAGCAATCGCTTTGTGCAACCAGGTCAAATCCTTTTTTATAATCAGGATTGGAAGTAATATCGGACGATTCTGCAGGCTCTTTCGCCGTTTCAGCTGGTTTTGTTTCAGTGCCGGTACTTTCTTTGCTCTGATCACTACCTCCGCAGGCCGTCAGCATTGCGAGAACAGCGGCCGCCATGATAACTTTTCTCATTTTTTCTGTTTGTTTTATTTTTTATATCATTTATGTGGATGCGCGGATAAAATTAGTTCAATCCAAGTATTTTCCTGTTAAAAGCCTCATCTGTTTTCACCCCTGCAAAATCATCAAATGCTTTCTCTGTTACCCGGATGATATTATTCTGGATAAAGATAGCTCCTTCGCGGGCTCCGTCCTCAGGGTGCTTGAGGCAGCACTCCCACTCCATCACTGCCCAGCCTTTAAAATCATACTCTGTGAGTTTGCTGAACACCCGTTTGAAATCCACCTGCCCGTCGCCGGGAGAGCGGTAACGGCCGGCCCTTTTCAGCCAGCTTTGATAACCGCCGAAAGTACCCTGCTTGCCGGTGGAATGAAACTCGGCATCCTTCACGTGAAAAGCTTTGATCCGTTCGTGGTAAAAATCAATGTACTGGATATAATCCAGTTGTTGCAGCACAAAATGGGAAGGGTCATATAATAAACAGGCGCGGGGGTGATTGTTCACTTCTTCCAGGAACATCTCATATGTGATGCCATCAAACAGGTCTTCCCCGGGATGTATTTCATAACACACATCCACTCCACATTCATCAAAATAATTCAATATCGGCAGCCAGCGGCGGCCAAGTTCCTTAAACCCTTCTTCCACCAATCCCACAGGTCTTTGCGGCCAGGGATGAAATGTATGCCAGAGCAGGGCGCCGCTGAAAGTAGGATGGGCGTTCAATCCCATATTCTGTGAAGCTTTGGCGCCATATTTCAATTGCTGTACAGCCCATTCCTGCCGCGCTTTAGGGTTCTTCTTTACTGCATCGGGAGCAAATGCATCAAACAGATCGTCGTAAGCCGGATGCACGGCTACCAACTGCCCCTGCAGGTGGGTAGAAAGCTCTGTCACTTCCATCCCGCATTCATTAACGATGCCTTTTATTTCCTGCGCATACGTTTTACTTTCTGCAGCTTTCTTCAGATCAATACAGCGCGGGTCCCAGGTAGGTATCTGCGCTCCTTTGAATCCAAGGTTTTCTGCCCAGGTGCAAATAGCACGCAGGTCATTGAATGGTGGCGCATCGCCGAGGAACTGTGCCAGGAATATGCCTGGGCCTTGTATGGTTGTCATATAATAATTGTAATTGTTAATTGAGCATTGAATATTGATTATTGAGCATTAAATAACCAATATTCAATGCTCAATAATCAATGTTCAATGGTCTGTATTATTTTTACTTTCTGATACTATTTTATCTATCACATTCCGAAATCAATCCATTTCTCAGTGCTTTTCCCGCTTGCTATCACTTTCTCCACAAAGTTCATTCCTCTTACGCCATCATCCGCACCCGGAAAGTCAAGCCATTCCAATGCAGGTGTATCACCAGCCAGCCGCGCTTTTACACAAAGCGCAAAGTTGCGGTATAAATTGGCGAATGCTTCGAGGTATCCTTCAGGATGGCCCGGTGGGACACGTGTATTATGACGTGAATAACTGCTGGTATAAGCTGCTCCTGCCCGGAATATTTCTATAGGTTTATCCGGCTGTCTTACTATCAAACTGTTGGCTTCTTCCTGTTTCCATTCCAGGCCGCCTGTTTCACCATACACTCTTATTTTTACATTATTCTCTTCGCC
>CBHEUU010000792.1:0-2360 GCA_965990355.1 uncultured Chitinophagaceae bacterium | reverse complement strand
TATGCTATTACATTTGCCTCTCCATTAAGCCTTCCATTACCTAAAAATTTTAATAACTCTATCGTATGCAAAAAAACGTGCAGTTTTTTTCAATGGCTTTCTTTTGCCTTTTCCTGGGGTTTGTATCAATGGCTCAGCCTTCCGGGAATGCAGACCAGCGTCTTTCCAAATATGTGGTGCTGATCAGCATTGATGGATTGCGCCCCGACTTTTATCTGGATCATACCTGGCCTACTCCCAACCTGCAGTTCATGAAAAACAATGGTGTATATGCTGAAGGAGTAAGAGGCGTTTTCCCAACAGTCACCTATCCTTCACACACTACTATTATCACCGGCGCTATGCCGGCGCGTCATGGCATTTATTATAATACCATCTTTTCTGATACTGGTTCAACCGGCACCTGGTACCGTGAAGAAAAACTGATTCAAACAGAAACATTGTGGGATGCTGTTCATAAAGCAGGCATGACCTCTGCCTGTCTTTCCTGGCCTGTGTCTGTTGGTGCTCCTGTTGATTATAATGTGCCGGAGGCATGGGAGAACAACAGGAATGGAACAGGTTCAATCAATCCTTATGTCAGTCCTGTTGGTCTTTTTGATGAAATACAGCAAAATGCTACCGGTAAACTCAGCTACAACCAGATGAACCTGAACAACCTGGCCATCGATGAAAACCTCAGCAGGATGACGGCTTACCTGCTGAAAAAATACAAGCCAAATTTCACGACTCTTCATATCGTTTGTGTGGATCATGCCGAGCATGGTGTGGGCCGCAGTGGTGAAGAAGTGAATAAAGCGCTGGCTTCTGCTGATCATGCTGTAAGTAACGTGTTGGAAGCAGTGGAGGCAGCAGGTATTGCAGACAGCACTACTATTATTGTAACAGGCGATCACGGTTTTGTGGATATCAACACCAGCTTTTCACCCAATGTATTACTGGCCCGCAACGGTCTCTTGCCTGCAGGCAACCAGCGGGAGGGATGGAAAGCCATGTTCCATAGCAGCGGAGGCTCTGCTTTTCTGCACCTGAAAAATAAGAACGATGTAAAAACACTGGCCAGGGTGCAGGCGATCATGGACAGCCTTCCTGCATCGGTAAAAAAATTATACCGTGTGATAAGCAGGCAGGAACTGGATAAGATCGGCGCCGATCCCAATGCCGCTTTTGCATTAACAGGAGTGGAAGGTGTTTCTTTTGGCGGCAGTTCAACCGGCGATCTGGTGAGAGCAGGCCGTGGCGGTACGCATGGATTCTTTCCCGATTTCCAGCATATTGAAACAGGATTTATCGCTTATGGAGCGGGAATCAATAAAGGTGCGGTTGTTCCGAAGATGGGACTGGAAGATATCGCACCTGTGATCACCAGGTTGCTTGGGCTTTCTTTCAATTCACCCGATGGTGTGCTGTTGCCAGGCATTCTCAAAATGCCTTCAGGACGCCGTGAGAACAGGCCTGTTATCAATGGTAATATCAATGCTTCCTCTGAAACCAAACAATAATAAAACAAGTTTTAACCATTCTATCAAAAGATGCTGTTTATGTTAAAGAAAAAAATGCTATGGTATCTGTTCTTCCTGTTTTTATTACCAGTGGCGGCGAATGCCCAGGTAACTTCAGGGTCTGTAACAGGTGTAGTAAAAGGACCCGATGGCAATAGCCTTGATGGTGCTACTGTAACACTCGTACACCAGCCTTCAGGTACAAAGTATGCAAGCCTTTCCCGTAAAGGAGGTTCTTTTACGCTTACCAGTGTACGCGTAGGCGGGCCATACATGCTGAAAGTTGAATTCACCGGATTTAAAGTGCAAACTGTTGAAGGATTTAATGTGGTGCTTGGCGAACCTTATGATGTGACAGTGACAATGGATAATAATGTGCAGGAATTGGGTGCAGTAGCGGTAAGCGGTACCAAGAAAAAAGCAGCTACTGAAAAAAGCGGAGCTTCCACCATTATTGACACCAGGCAATTGCAAACCCTTCCTTCCTTCAACCGGAGCATTACTGATTTTACCAAACTGACGCCGCAATCCAATGGGGGCTCTTCGTTTGCAGGAAGAAGCGGTTATTATAACAACCTGAAAGTGGATGGAGCTAATTTGAATAACAATTTCGGTCTTAGTACTGACCCGCTTCCCGGTGGTGGTGCTGAACCGATTTCACTGGATGCATTTGATGAAATATCAGTGAACATCGCACCTGTGGACGTAAGACAATCAGGATTTACTGGTGCCGGTATCAATGCCGTTACCAAAAGCGGTACCAATGAATTTCATGGAACAGCTTTTGGTTTTTACCGCGACCAGTCTTTTAACGGCAGAAGGGCTGGTGCGACAGGAGGGAGACGGAATCCACAGCCT
>CBHEUU010000791.1:0-2362 GCA_965990355.1 uncultured Chitinophagaceae bacterium | reverse complement strand
CAATAAGTCTTACTGCTTAGAAAATACTGCAGACATGAGAGACCCCGGATCTTAGCGAACTACAGTTGCAAGCTAACTAAACCAGGTCCGGGGTGACAATTGAAAAGGTCCTACTTATTGGGCATTCCGCATCCCGGCCAACGGTCAACAAACAACGATTTCCTATTTAAACTATCTTTCCATTATGAGTACAAACAAGCCTTCCCGCAAAAAGCCCATGTACCCTGTCAGCCGCGAGCTCCGCTCTTACCTTCGGCATCATGGAAGGGAAGTGAAGCTGCCGGTTGCATATACTGATTTATTGAATTATACCTTTTCTGTGCCTATCAGGGATAAGAATGGAAAAGATACACTGTGGGAGAAAACCATTTATGATAAACGGGAATGGGATTTTATAAGAGAAGGCCTTGTAAAGATCTATGCCATTCTTAAAACCGAAGGCGATTTCAGTTTTACCAATCATCTTGATGTGGCACGTGTGGATTATTGTACGTTTGGCAATTCACATCCGTTTCGCATCAGGATCGTGAATAAGTATAATGATAACTACGATCATTATTATATTAAAATAGCAGACGCTTCCAGGATCTATGGCCTGGAACTGGAGCATATTCTTTCACCCAACCGGATGACTTTTTTTACAGACAGGGAAACCCTTGTGGAAGAACATATACCCGGTATTCCGGGTGATGTTTTTATCCAGCAGATGCTCAGTGATCCCGGTACCAATAAGATCAGGCTGGCAAAGGAATTTGTAAAATTCAATGAGCGTTGTTTTGTAAGGTTGCTGGGCGATATGAGAAGCTATAATTTTGTGGTGGACGTTACGCCAGACATTGAAGATTACCAGTACCGTATCAGGGCGATTGATTTTGATCAACAGAGTTATGAAGGCAGAAAGAATTTTTACCTGCCGCAGTTCTTCAAAGAAAATAATTCGTATGTCGATTTATGTCTTGCTCATTTGAATAAAGAATCCATGGCGCAATACCAGGCTGAAGAAAGAACGCTTATTACTTTCCGCCTGGCTTCTTCCCGTTACAGGATCAAGGAGTTGCTGGATATTATGTCGACCGATGAAATATCCACGCAAGCCAAGATCGAAGAGTTGAAAAACGGATTGAATGAGCACTTGCATACCACCGTTTTCTCCCGCTGCCAGTCAATGGGCCAGGTGGTAAAGCGCCATTTAAAACAAACTCTGCAAAAAAACCTGATACTGGTGCAGAAGAATCTGGGGAAAAACACCGACTGATTAAAAAAGGTCTAAATACAGAAATAGACTATATTAGCGCCTCTTTTGAACGATTGCGCCACTATATGATCCATTTATAATCAATTAAAGAAGATCCACAATGAGCAAGTACAAAGCCGGGGTGCTGTTTGGTAAAGAACTGGAAGCACTCTACAATGACGCAAAGGAAAACCAATTTGCCTTACCCGCAGTAAATACAATTGGTACCAATACGATCAATGCTACCCTTGAAGCAGCCGCCAAAGTAAACTCACCTGTTATCATTCAATTCTCCAATGGCGGTGCACAATTCATCGCTGGTAAAGGAATGCCGAATGATAAGCTCCAGGCTAATATTTCCGGTGGTATATCCGGCGCTCTACATATCCATAACGTGGCAAAATATTATGGCGTACCGGTTGTATTGCATACCGATCACGCAGCTAAAAAATGGCTTCCCTGGATAAGCGGTTTGCTGGATGCCGGTGAACAATTCTTTAAAGAAAAAGGACAACCTCTTTTCAGTTCTCACATGCTCGACCTGAGTGAAGAACCTATCGAAGAGAACATTCATACTTCCGTTGAATATTTTAAACGCATTGCACCACTGGGTATGAGCATTGAGATCGAATTGGGTGTTACCGGCGGTGAAGAAGATGGCGTAGACAACAGCGATGTGGAAAACAGCAAGCTTTACACACAACCATCCGATGTGGCTTATGCTTATAAAGAACTCAACAAGGTAAGCAATATGTTTACCGTAGCAGCTGCTTTTGGTAACGTGCATGGTGTATACAAACCCGGTAATGTGGAGCTTCGTCCCGAAATCCTGCACAACAGCCAGGTATATGTTCAGAAAGAATTCAAAACAGCAGATCCCAAACCTGTATACTTCGTATTCCACGGAGGCAGCGGTTCCCCCCAGCACCAGATCCGTGAAGCGATCGGCTATGGCGCTATCAAAATGAACCTTGATACCGATCTGCAATGGGCTTTCTGGGACGGCGTATTGAATAACTATAAGAAAAATGAAGGCTACCTGCAAGGGCAGCTTGGCAATCCTGAAGGAGAAGACAAACCCAATAAAAAGCATTACGATCCACGCGTATGGCTGCGTAAAGGTGAAGA
>CBHEUU010000790.1:0-2365 GCA_965990355.1 uncultured Chitinophagaceae bacterium | reverse complement strand
AAACCACCATATTTGATGAAACAGTTAAGAACATTATGCGCAATGCCACTGTGCCTGTTGGTATATATCTTGATAAAGGATTACAGGACCTGCATCGTGTGAATGTATATCTTTCTTCTCCTGATGACGTTTTCCTTATCGACCAGGCAAGGCAATTGTTATATAAAAAGAATGTCAGCATTCATATCACTGATCCTGAAAATTTCAATAGCCGGCAAAATGGGTTACAGAAAAAAATCGCTTCGCTTAAAGATCACGGAGCAGATCTTGTTTCGATGGATAGTTCACTAAGGATCCAGCAGGCCAATAAGGAATTACTGCTTATCAGTACCGAAGGATGGAAAAAAGCGATTGAAACGGAAGCTGCGTGGCTTACAGGTGCACCATCTGTTTTAATAATGAAGCATGTGTAGTATTTTAAAAACCCGTAACATTTTCTATCTTGCCGGCAAATTACCTTTCCGATGAACCACCACAAGAAATTGCCTGCCTGTCTTTATTTTATTCCTTTTTGCCTGACCATATTCCTTTTACTCACGTTTTCCGGTACATCTGCCAACGCAGAAAGAAGTGCAGCTACAACGGCAATAACTGACACCTTACCTTCCGAAGAAGATACCAGCACCAGGACATTTGAAACAGTAGACGTAGAAGCTTCTTTCCCTGGCGGCCAGAAAGGGTGGATTAAATATCTGACTGATAATCTTAATGGTGCCACACCTATCATTCATGGGTCTCCTACCGGGAAATTCACTGTAATTGTTCAATTTATCGTTGCAAAAGACGGGACAGTGAGCAATGTAAAAGCATTGACCAAACATGGATACGGTATGGAAGCTGAAGTAATCCGGATACTGCGCCAGTCACCGCCCTGGGTGCCAGCTATGAAAAACAACCGTAAAGTCAAAGCATACCGTAAGCAACCGGTCACCTTCCAGGTAACAGGAGAAAAGTAAAAGTATTCTGATCTATTTCATAAAGAACGACAGGATAAAAACCACAATCATCGTAATCAATCCCATCCATACAGATGCCATTGAGTGCACCCGCAACATAGTCTTTATATCAATATCAGAAAACTTGGAGATCACCCAGAAATAAGCATCATTGGTATGGGATATCATCATTGAACCGGCGCCCATTGAAAGCACTGCCAGTATCCT
Organism: uncultured Chitinophagaceae bacterium; assembly: GCA_965990355.1. Classification (GTDB taxonomy): domain Bacteria; phylum Bacteroidota; class Bacteroidia; order Chitinophagales; family Chitinophagaceae; genus Terrimonas_A. The sequence goes on along the minus strand of CBHEUU010000790.1, from coordinate 1,202 downwards.
GCCGTTTTCGCTATCGAGCCCTAAAGCCGGCAGCAATGGTAAAATAATGGAAGATGCGGTTACGATCGCTACAGTAGATGATCCCTGTGCGGTTTTGATAATACAGGTCAATAAAAAGGGAAACCAGATGCCCAGTGTTTTCATATCCAGCGTTTCGCTGAAATGACCGCCGATATTGGTAGCTGATAACACTGCTCCGAATGCTCCTCCTGCCCCGATAATGACCAGGATACCACCTGCCTTTTCCACCGATGCAGACAGGTTTGCACTCAATGTATGTTTATCATTTTTACCGGTAAGAATAGCCAGCAATACACCAACGGCCAGCGCAATAGAAGGATCACCGGCGATATAGAATACTTTTGACAACCAGCCTTCCGTATGTTCAAGTCCCATCACTGATTTTACTGCCATCAGCAGGATAGGCACGATCACCGGTAAGAATGCCCGGAAAACTGAAGGCCGCTCCCCTGTTTCATTCTCTTCTTTCCCATTATTTGCCGTAGCAGTAACTGCTGTTTTGCGGCCGGCATACACTGCCCATGCATGCCCGATCAGCATAGCCGGAATTGCGATAAGAATGCCACACAAAATCAATTTTCCAAAATCAACTCCTAAAGTACTGGCAGCAGCAGTAGCACCCGGATGCGGCGGCAATAAGCAATGCACGGCATAAAGGCCGGCGCCCAGCGACACACTCATCGTTGCCACAGCTATTCCGGTTCTTCGCACCAGCGATTTATTGATCCCGTTCAATACAATATATCCTGAATCGCAGAAGATAGGCAAACCCACAATAAAACCTGTGATCGCAATCGCCAGTGATGAGCGCTTCTGCCCTACTATCCGCAGTATATAAGAAGCCATTACCTGCGTGCTCCCATTTTTCTCCAGCAACACACCGATTGTTGTTCCCAGCACAATAATGATCGCCAGTTTGGACATAATATCACCAAAACCGGCTTTCATCAGGTTCAGTATCTCCGGCACACCCAATTGGATGCCCAGCCCTGTAACAAAACATGCAATAAGCAATGCGAAGAAAGGATGGATCCTGAAACGGACGGTCAACACAATGATGGAAGCAATACCGGCAAGCAGGAAGAGGATCACCTGCAGAAAAGAAGTACTCATGTCCCAAACGTACATGAAAATTTTCATTCATAAAATACACAGAGATGAATGAAAATTTTATGGGAGTT
>CBHEUU010000789.1:0-2371 GCA_965990355.1 uncultured Chitinophagaceae bacterium | reverse complement strand
ATAGCCAGTTGATTGCGGACAGTAAGCACTGAAATGTTCAACACTTCAGCGGCTTCTTTATACTTCAATCCGTCTTCTTTTACCAGTTGAAATACCAGCCGGCATTGCGGAGGCAATTGCAAAATAGCCTGCCGGATCGTTTGTATGATCTCTGCAGAAATAAATAAATCTTCGGGATTACGCATCTCAATAACCGGCTCCACTTCCACTTCTTCAATGCTTACTGGTGCATTCTTGTACGTACGCTGAAGATAATTGAGAGAAAAATTTTTAGTAATGGTATACACGTATACTTTAAGATTACCTATTTCTCCAAGCCGTGAGCGTATTTGCCATATTTTGATAAATACATCAGAAACAATTTCTTCAGCAACTTCTTTGGAACGGACCATGGAGTAGGAAAAACGATGCAGGCCATCGAATAGCTGATAGTACAACTCTTTGTATGCTTTCATATCCTCATACAAAGCAATCCGCTGTTGCAGTTGTTCTATCGTAGTAGTGTGTGGCAATCGTTGGTAATAACGATAACAATATTATAACTTTTTTTTAAAAAAAATATTTTCTTTACTCGTTGGAAAAAATTCTCAACGCGATTGCCTGCTATTAAGAGTTTTCGCTTAAAGTGTTGTAACCGATTGTAATTAAACGCCCCTTCTCTTCAATTCCTTTTTGATAAGTGCGAGTTCTCTTCCTGTTTGTCCTTTCACCGAAGTGTTTTCCTGCGCTCTTCTCATGAGATACGGAATAACATCTTCAATAGGCCCGAAAGGAAGATATTTGCTTACACTGCAACCGGCATGCGCCAGGTTGAAAGTGATATTATCGCTCATTCCATATAACTGACTGAAATGAATATGCGGATGATTGGGTGATATTCCCTTTTGCTGCAGCAGGTTTACGGCCAGCAGATTGCTTTGTTCATTATGTGAGGCAACGATAAGCGCAATACGATCTATATGATCAATGGAAAAACGGATGCCTGCATCATAATCCCTGTCAGTACTTTCTTTATCCGGCTGAATAGGTGATGGATATTGTTTTTCTTCCGCCCTCTTTCTTTCTTTTTCCATATAAGCACCTCTCACGATCTTGGCGCCAAGAATAAATTTTCTTTCTTCTGCTGCATCATAGCAGTCTTTCAGGAATTGCAGCCGGTCATGGCGATACAATTGCACAGTATTATATACCACTACCCTTTCCTTGTTGAACAGGTCCATTACCAGTATCGTCAATGCATCAACAGGGTCCTGTATCCAGGTTTCTTCAGCATCCACCAACACACCAACCTTTTTTTCCGCAGCAGTTTCGCAGATCTGCATCATCCTGTGGCGAACACGATGCCATTCTTCTTTTTCATCTGCCGGTAATAAGTCAACCGCCTGCAGGTAACGCTTCATGAGAGTACCCTCTTGCCTGTGCATCAATTCATCCAGCTTTTCCAGTAAAGAAAACCGGGCAAAGCCGGTAACCTTGATGCTCATGAAAGGAATGTTCGGCTGTGTGGCAGCATAATTGATCACACGGATAAATTCTTCCGTAGAATGGTCGAACCCCAGTTCTCCATCATCTCCTCCTTCCACTCCGTAATCCAGTATCACCTGCACGTGATACTCGGCCAGTTTTTTTGCTACCACCGCCGTTTGCTCCAGGGTTTCACCGCCAACAAATTGTTCGAAAAAGGTACTGCGGACCAGCCCATTTACCGGCAGTCCTGATTTAACTGCCCCCGGAGTAAATTTATTACACAGTTTTACCAGACAGGGTTGTCCCATGCAACTGAATAGAAAACGGGCTTTTTTCAACTGTTTGTCCTGCTTATATTCGAAAGCAAACTCGGTGTTGTCAAAAGATACTAAGGGGTGAGGCTCCATATATTATTTGTGTGCCGCAAAAATAGCGGTTTGCAGTTTATTATCTTTGCGCAAATTTTACTCAATGACTGAAAAAAAAGCGACAGAAAGCCTGATCATTATGACAGAGCTTGTCCTGCCCAATGATACCAATGTATTTGGAAACCTGATGGGTGGCCGCCTGATGTACTGGATGGACATTGCAGCAGCCCTTTCTGCGCAAAAACATTGTAATGCTCCTGTGGTTACTGCTTCTGTTGATAATATCTCTTTTGAAAACCCTATTAAGCTGGGTAATGTGGTGCATATACAGGCCAAAGTGACCCGGGCTTTTACCACTTCCATGGAAGTGCATATGAAAGTGTGGGGCGAAGACCTGAAAAAACAACACAAGTATAAAAGCAATGAAGCCTATTATACATTTGTTGCTTTGGATGATCAGAACCATCCACGCCCTGTTCCTTCCCTGGTGGCAGAAACAGACGATGAAAAAAGATTATTTGATGGTGCTTTGCGCA
>CBHEUU010000788.1:0-2375 GCA_965990355.1 uncultured Chitinophagaceae bacterium | reverse complement strand
AAGAGATCTCTTATATACACGCAGAAGGTTATCCGGCGGCAGAAATGAAGCACGGACCAATTGCGTTGGTAGATGAGAAATTACCCGTTGTGTTTGTTGCCACTAAAGATGCATACCATGAAAAAGTGGTCAGCAATATGCAGGAGATCAAGGCAAGAAAAGGAAGGGTCGTTTCGGTGATCACAGAAGGCGATACCACTTCTGCAGATCTTTCCATAGACACGATGGAGATACCCGAAGCAGATGAGATCGTTGCTCCTATGATCAATGTTGTGCCGCTTCAGTTGCTGGCTTACTATATAGGAGTAGCTAAAGGGCTGGATGTGGACAAGCCGAGAAATCTTGCCAAATCCGTAACAGTGGAATGATACTGCATTAACTGCTGAAACTGATCCTGCTAAAAACATGCTTGCAGGTTTAAAACAAATCCATGAATAAGATCAGTAAAATACCGGTAACGGGGCTTGGTTATAATTTTGTCAACCCCGGTTACCTTCCCCATGGCGAGAACGAATATTACCTGCGGGAGCAGCAATATAAAGGAGAAAGGAACTGGAGAAATTTAACCGATACAGAAATAACACAGTTGATCGCCAATGGGAACACTTCAGACAACTGGAAAAACATTCTCGTATCAGAAATATTCGATACCTCTCTTATACAACGGTGCAAGTTTTACGGACTTGTCCGTATCGGAAAACTGGAGTCCTTCTTTCTTGAATTTCATGATGTCCGTTTGCCGGTAGGATTATATAATAGTTCTATCATCAGTTGCGATCTCGGTGACAATATTGTAATAGACAATGTAAACTATCTCAGTCATTACATTATCGGGAATGAGTGCATTCTTATCAATCTCAACGAGGTCAGTGTTTCAGACCATTCCAAGTTTGGCAATGGTATTGTAAAAAGAGGAGAAAAAGAATCCGTCCGTATCTGGATGGAACTTTGCAATGAAAATGCAGGCCGCAGTGTGTTACCCTTTGATGGTATGCAAACGGGCGATGCCTGGTTGTGGACACGCTACAGAACAGACGAGATCCTGATGCAGAAGTTCAGGGAGTTTACTGAAAAGAAATTCGATGACCGCCGCGGATATTATGGAACAATTGGCGAAAGAACGGTTATAAAAAACAGCCGGATCATTAAAGATGTAATGATCGGCACGGATGCTTATATAAAAGGGGCTAATAAACTGAAAAACCTTACCATCAACTCGTCTGTTGAATCACCCACGCAGATCGGCGAAGGATGCGAACTGGTCAATGGCATTATTGGTTTTGGTTGCCGTGTTTTCTATGGAGTAAAAGCAGTCCGTTTTTTCCTGGCTTCGCATTCACAATTGAAATATGGCGCCAGGCTGATCAATTCTTTTTTGGGTGACAACTCTACTATTTCCTGTTGTGAGGTATTGAACTCATTATTGTTTCCTGCACATGAGCAACACCATAACAATTCCTTTCTCTGTGCATCTGTAGTGATGGGCCAAAGCAATATGGCAGCAGGCGCTACAATTGGTTCCAATCATAATTCCCGGGGTGCAGATGGAGAACTGATGGCAGGCCGTGGATTCTGGCCGGGGCTTTGCGTGAGCCTGAAACATAAGTCCCGCTTCGCTTCTTTTACCCTGATAGCAAAAGGTGATTTTCCTGCAGAGTTGGACATCCCCATCCCCTTTTCCCTGGTGAGCAATGATGTGAGCAGGGACAGACTGGTGATCATGCCCGCTTACTGGTTCATGTACAATATGTATGCGCTGGCCCGGAATGCCGGTAAATATGAGAGCCGGGACAAGCGCAGTTTTAAGAACCAGTATCTCGAATATGATTTTCTTGCACCTGACAGCGTGAATGAAATTTTCAACGCATTGCAATTATTGAAGAAAGCCACCGGCGAAAGCTGGAAAAATGAATCCCGCAAATCTGTGAATGAAGCAGCGGCAATAAAGAAAGGTGAAGAATTGCTGGAGAAAAAAACATCACTGAATAAAACCGAGATACTGATCAGTGGTGTGGAGAATACTGCAAGAAAAGTAGTGCTTATCAAAGTAACGGAAGCCTATCATATTTTTAAGGAGCTGATCGTTTATTATGGCATTACACAATTGATCAACCTGCTGGAAAAAGAACCAGACCTCCAATTCGAAGACCTGATCAAAAAATTGGGTAAAGTGGAACGTCATTCATGGACCAATATCGGCGGACAGTTGATGCCTGTGCCTGTAATTAACCAGTTGATCCGTAGTATTCATTCAGGCAAAATAGATAGCTGGGATGCAGTGCATGGTTTTTATCACGACTGCAGCAATGCTTACTCATTGCAAAAAGCACAACATGCTTTTGCATCCTTACTCGAAATAAAAGAATTAAAGACCG
>CBHEUU010000787.1:0-2381 GCA_965990355.1 uncultured Chitinophagaceae bacterium | reverse complement strand
TTGACGAATTGTCTGCCAGTGCAAGTGAAGTGCTGGCCGGTGCTTTGCAGGATTGGGACAGGGCCATCATTGTAGGCCGCCGCAGTTTTGGTAAAGGCCTGGTGCAGGAGCAATACCAGCTCAGCGATGGATCAGCCATCCGGTTAACTGTAGCACGCTACTACTCTCCTTTGGGACGCAGCATTCAGCGCCCTTATGATAAAGGCAAGAAAGTGTACATGGATGAAATATGGGAACGCTATTCCAATGGTGAATCATTGTATGCCGATTCCAATAAGATACACAATGGCAAAGAATACAAAACTCCTTCAGGACATGTTGTGTTCGGCGGCGGAGGCATCATGCCTGATTTCTTTGTACCTATTGATACGTCCACTTATCCTGTAAGTATAAACAGGTTGTTTGCAAATGGCAGCTTCAATAGTTTTGTATACACTTATTATTTGCAGCATCGCAAAGAAATTGATCAATACAGTTCGGCTGCAGATTATGCGCAGCGTTTTGGAAAATCCGATCAGTTGTGGAATGAATTCGTCCGCTATGCTGCCACCAAAGATTCGGTAAACCTTATTCCGCTTACTGCAAGGCAGAAAGAAACATTGCAGCGCCGCCTTGAAGCTTTCCTCGGAAGGTTCCGTTGGCGGAATAGCGGTTATTTCCAGGTATTGAATTATGATGATGCAGTGATTACAAAAGCGATGGAAGAGATTAAAAAATAAAAAAAAGCCTTCCGCAACTGCGGAAGGCTTTTCTCATTTTATAGGTTGGTTAATGGAAGTCTTAAGGCTTTTCATTCTTATTCTCATCCCACCATTTCTTCTCCACTTTATAAGAACCATACAGTCCCAAACCACCGCCAATAGCGATCAAAGAGAAATAGATTGCTTCATTGCCATCACGGTGTATACTGCCAAGAATATAATGGTCGAGGAGGTAGGCCAGGAATAACCCGGCACCGGCGCCGATCAACAGGAATCCCCATTTCAGGTTTTTATAGGGAGCAGGGCGATTTGCAAACTCTTTCGGGTTCAGCCCTTTTTCTATCATGGCAAGGTTCTCCCTTTTCTGCATATAGACAATTCCGAAGATCAGTAAAAAGAAGCTCAGGGGGACCATTACTGCAACGAGCATTTCGGTAGCGTGCATAACTTATTATTTATTATTGTTTTAATTATTGTTATTGTTCTCTATGACTATGGTTCAGTGAACCAGGTTACAGCCTTTAAGAACTTTTTTCAAAACCGGTTTATAATAACTAGGACTACAGGTGTTTGGGGCAGGTTACAGTTTTAGCTGACAGATAAAATAAGCGTACTTTGCTGTAACCAAAACCCATCACCGGTTGTCTTAGTTGCTGTATGTCGCCAGGTTTAAATGATAATGAGCTCATTAGCAAAGTGCTAGGAGGAGATCAGCAGGCTTATGCCGTGCTGGTTGACCGTTATAAAAATTATGTATTCACGCTGGCGCTCCGTTTTACCAAAAACCGGGAGGATGCAGAGGAAGTGTCGCAGGACATATTTATAAAAGCCTATCGTGGCCTTGCCGATTTCAGGGGGGCTTCGAAATTCAGCACCTGGCTGTATACCATTGTGAATACTACCTGCATTACCTTCCTGCGGAAGAAGCGGCTGGACGTGCATTCGCTGGACAATGAGAAAGTGTTTGAAGTGGCCGACAGCCTGGACTCGGGATTCCGGGCCAACCTGGTGGAACAGAAATCGCGGATCACTATGGTAAACCAGGCAATTGCCTTGCTGAGCACAGATGATGCAGAGATTATAACTTTGTTCTATAAAGGTGAACAAACGCTGGAAGAGATCGCCCGGGTGCTGGGTATTGAATCCAATGCAGTAAAAGTAAGATTGCACCGGGCAAGAACGAGATTGAAAGAAAAAATGCAAAAACATTTTGCAGCAGAAGTAAATGATCTGACCTGATCCTAAATTTATTGATATGAGCGTACAACTTACAATTGAAGAGCGTCTTTGGGAATATATTGATGGAATGTCCACTCCCGAAGAGAGAACTGTGATTGATCAGTTGATCAAAGCAGATGCGGAATGGCGGGCGAGGTACGGCGAGTTAATGGAAGTGCATCAACTGATGCAATCTTCCGAACTGGAAGAACCTTCCCTGCGCTTTACCAAGAATGTAATGGAGGAGATAGCTTTATTGAAAATAGCACCGGCCGCCAAAACCTATATCAACAAAAAGATCATCTGGGGTATTGCCATTTTCTTTATTACCATAATTGTCGGTTTTCTTATCTATGGCATCGGCCAGATACAATGGAGTGAGGCATCTGGTACGCCATTTCCTGTTGACCTTAGCAATATTGATCTCAGCAAGATGTTCAACAATACTTACATCAATATATT
>CBHEUU010000786.1:0-2387 GCA_965990355.1 uncultured Chitinophagaceae bacterium | reverse complement strand
CCGGTATCAGGTTTTTGGAATAGCCTTTATTGAATTCCATATAAGGAGTAATAAAGGGGATGATCAGGAAATGCCCTACCATAAGAAGGCAGGAAAAGAAAAGCGCAGAGCCTTGTGCCGGCACCTGGATGATCTTTTTGAGCAATGCCAATGGAGGAGTGCGTGCTTCAGCACTGCAGATATGCCCTGTAATGGCAGGGATATGCCGGATCACGAGCGGCACCAGTACAATACCAAGCGCGCCTACAAACAGGAAGGGCACATGCCAGTCTTCTTTAAAAAGATTGGCCAGGTACAATGAAAAAGGCACACCCAATATGGAAGCAATAGCAAAAGAAGCAGAAACAGAAGCCATGGCCTTGCCCCTTCTGTCATAAGTAAAAATATCAGCGATAATGGCCAGCACCTGGGCACCGATAATGCCACCGAAAACACCAGCAGCTATTCTTGCCACCAGCAACAAGGTATAAGTGGACGCAAAACCGCAGGCAATCGTTCCCGCTAAAAACCCCAGGTAAGAAAACAATAATATTTTCTTGCGGTCAAAATTATCCACGATAAAAGCTGTGATAAACCCCGACACAGCGGCACTGATGGAATAGGCACTTACTAAAAAGCTGAACTGACGAGGTGAAATATTAAAATAAGGCGTCAAATAATTATTGAGCGGTATCATGACCATGAAATCCAAAAAATGCGTGAAGTTGAGACAGGCAAGCAATAACAGTATGATTCTTTCTTTCCGGGTCATGTATGATATTAACGGATAAGATGTGGGAATGCCGGCAATAAACAATTTATTCAGCCGGATCGCCCACATTGCCGCCCGAATGTACAATATAATTATCTTTAACTAAACCTAACGATTATGGACCGCCGGGATTTTATTAAGAATACTTCACTTGCAACCGCAGGAGTTACGATCCTCAACTTTCCTGTTTTTGGTAAAAATGCCCCTTCCAATAAAGTGGTGCTCGCTGTAATGGGCGTCAACAGCCGGGGCGCTTATCTTGCTGAATGTTTTGCCAAACTTCCGAATGTAGAGATCGCCTATCTCTGCGACGTGGAAGAAAAAGCTATTGCCAATGGTCTAAAGCCATTCGCCGGAAAGCCACGCCAGCCACGGGTTATAAAGGATATACGCAAACTAGTTGAGCAAAAAGATTTTGATGCATTGGTGGTAGCTGCACCGGACCACTGGCATGCGCCGGCCGCTTTGCTGGGCGTTGCCAATGGCAAGCACGTGTATGTTGAAAAACCTTGCGGACATAATGCACGCGAAGGAGAATTGCTGGTGCAGGATATGAAAAAATATCAGAAACAATTAATAGAAATGGGCAATCAGCGCCGCTCCTTTCCTAACCTTACAGAAGCAGTGCGACTGGTAAAACAGGAAGGCATTATCGGCAATGCTTATTTTGGTAAAGGCTGGTATGCCAATAACCGTAAATCAATCGGCGTTGGCAAAAAAATACCTGTACCATCCACGCTCGATTTTGATCTCTGGCAGGGCCCTGCGCCACGCCGTGATTACCAGGATAACCTGGTACATTATAACTGGCACTGGTTCTGGCACTGGGGTACATCCGAAACCTGCAATAACGGAACACATGAAATAGATTGTTGCCGCTGGTTCCTTGGAGTGGACTATCCCACTAAAGTTACTTCAGCCGGAGGCCGCTATGCATTCAAAGATGATTGGGAAACACCGGATACACAGGTGGCCACTTTTGAATTTGGCAGCAATAAATCCATTACCTGGGAAAGCCGGAGCTGCAATGTTTTTCCGGTAGAAGGCGCCGGCCGCGGTTTCATTATTTACGGAGATAAAGGAACACTGGTGAATTATGGAAATGATGATTACAAGATCCTCGATTATAGCAATAAGCTGATAAAAGAAGTAAAGAACGACACGAAGAATGATGCCAATAATGCAGTGAGCGCAAGCGGTAACCTCGACTTCTACCACTTCAATAATTTTATCAATAGCATCAAAGGTGAAACAACATTAACCTCTCCTATTGATGAAGGGCATAAAAGCAACCTGCTGTGTCATCTCGCCAATATTGCACAACGCACCGGCCGCACGCTTCATTGTAACCCGGAAGACGGACATATACTGAATGACAAAGAAGCGATGAAGATGTGGGGAAGAAGTTATGAGAAGGGGTGGGAACCTAAAGTGTAGTCGGGAAACGCACTGGTTAAAAGAATATAAGAGCCGGGGTCTCCTCAACGTTGAAGGAACCCCGGCTCTTAATTTAATCCAGTCGTTTTATTTTAATACTCCGGAAACTTAATGCATTACCATGGTCCTGTAAAATAATATTCCCATTTTTCGCTTCGCCGAAGGCTGGCCAGACTTTATACTTACTGTTTGCCACCCG
>CBHEUU010000785.1:0-2395 GCA_965990355.1 uncultured Chitinophagaceae bacterium | reverse complement strand
TACACCTGCTGTGGAAACAGTAAGTGATGTAGTAATCGCAAGCTTTAAAGCGATCTCACCGGCATTACTGCAAAAAGACAGGGAAAACAAATTGAATTGGGGCAATGTGAACACGCTGACCATTTATCACCTGCTTCGCACCGGTGCCATGCCCTTTGGAAAAACAGGCATCGCTAATGGAGGTGGAGCTGAAATCGTAAATGCGACACGCAAAACTTACGGACCAAGCTGGCGTATGATTGTGCAATTGACCGCCACTACTGAAGCATACGGTGTATATCCCGGTGGACAAAGCGGTAACCCGGGAAGCCGGTTTTACGATAATTTTCTTGATACCTGGACAAAGGGGAAATACTATAAGCTATGGGTAATGAATGAAACAGAGGCAGGGGATTCAAGAGTGAAGTGGAAGATGAGCTTTAGTAAAGAATAAATATTATTACGAGCGAAGCAGCGTCATTGCGAGCCGCAGGCGAAGCAAAAAAAACAACTGATCAATATGAAATTCCTGACAGCTCTCTTACTTACAGCCCTGTGTTCCTTTATTGCAGGATTATACCTGCCATGGTGGTCGCTTGCTGTAATAGCTTTCCTGGTAGCCTTGCTGGTATATCAGAAAGCATGGAAAGCATTTTTATCCGCTTTCATTGCTCTTTTTCTTTTGTGGGGCTGCCTGGCTTTGTGGATCGATATAAGGAATACAGGTATTCTTTCAAAACGTATAGCAGAACTGCTGGGACTGGGAAGCAGTTTTCTCCTGGTGTTGGTCACCGGCCTGGTAGGGGCACTGGTTGCAGGTTTTGCTGCGCTGAGCGGTAGTTATCTAAGGGTAAGTACTAAGAAAGCTTAAAGGCCGGATTGCTTTTTTTATATTGAAATGCCGTATCTTTTTTTCATGAAAAAATATCCTTTTCTCTTCTTTCTGTTTTTTCTTTTTGCCATTTCAGCAGTGGCGCAGCCTTCCAATTCCAATGCCATCAAACTCACGGATGAGACGGTGGTGAAGGACTCTTCCGGTACAGTTTATCCTGTATCAGTATGGAGGCCCCTGTTGTCATCAGGTAAATATGTGTTACGGCCTTTAACTCCCGGCAGTAAAGACACGGAATTCCTGCTGGTGCGCCTTAGTGAAGAAGAGCAAAAGAGAAGACTCAATAATATTCCTAAACCAAGGGAAAGCCCTTTTTTTACTACCGGAAAGAGACCGCTTAACTTTTCCGGAAAAGATCTGAATGGCAAAAAGTATAAGCTGAAAGATCTGGAAGGAAAAGTGGTGGTGCTGAATTTCTGGTTCGTTGCCTGCAGCCCCTGCCGGACAGAAATTCCTGAGTTGAACAAACTGGCAGACGAATATAAAGACAGCAGCAACATCGTTTTCCTGGCAGTTGCATTGGACCCAACCCGTGAGGTTGAAAAATTTCTTGAAACAACTCCTTTTCATTACAATATTATCAGCGATGGCAGGTATGTCAGCTCCATATACGGCATAACCAGCTATCCTACACATGCGGTGATTGATAAGACCGGGAAAGTGGTTTATCATTCCACGGGATATGGCATAGCAACCCTGCCATGGCTTCGAAAGAGCATAGCTGCTGCGTTACTATGATCAATTCATCCGACCGTTGAACAGTTTTTTGTTTTTTGTAACATCTGCGGAAGTATTTTCGTTTCACCACTCAATTACTGCTATGCAAAAAATACTACTCGCATTTGTTTTCTGTTTATTCTCTTTATTTTCTTTCGCCGGCAAAATTTCAGGTCTGATCACAGATGATAAGGGCAACCCGCTTGCTTACGCTTCTGTGAGCGTGAAAGGAACTACCAAAGGCACAACGTCCAATGGCTCCGGCAGGTATTCAATCACCCTCACACCTGGTAAATACACGCTGGTATGCCAGTATGTGGGTTATGGAAAATCAGAGAAAACCATTACGGTAACTGATGGAGAAGAAACCGTGAACTTCAGTTTGTCTATCCAGGAACTGACATTGGGAGAAGTGGTAGTGAAAAGAGGAGGGGAAGATCCTGCTTATGAGATCATACGCCAGGCTATCAAAAAGCGGTCGTATTACAACGAGCAGGTGGATTCATTTTCCGTGAATGTTTATATCAAAGGGCTGATGCGTTCAAGAGGCATGCCCAAAAAAGTATTCGGAAAAACGATCGAACGCGACAGCAACGACGGGTTGGATTCAATGGGGCAGGGGATTCTTTTCCTGTCTGAATCATTAACAAAAGTGGATTATGCAAAACCGGGTAAAATAAAACTCCAGGTTATTTCTTCCCGTGAAAGTGGTGGCGGATACGGCTTAAGTTTTCCTTTCTTCATTAATTTTTACCAGAACAATGTTTCTGTTTTTGATAATAACCTTAACCCGCGCGGTTTTATTTC
>CBHEUU010000784.1:0-2407 GCA_965990355.1 uncultured Chitinophagaceae bacterium | reverse complement strand
TAAAAATATCGAGAATCAATTGTATGATAAGAAAACAGATCCTATGCCGGGCGGTGTGGATAATCACGACACCATCGGTATGCTGGCCCTTGACCAATCAGGAAGATTAAGCGGCGCCTGCACTACCAGCGGTCTTGCTTTTAAAATGCAGGGGCGTGTAGGTGATTCACCCATTATCGGCGCAGGACTTTATGTGGATTCAGAAGCAGGAGCAGCTACTGCCACAGGGGTAGGTGAAGAAGTGATCAGGATCGTTGGCGCTCATCTTATCATAGAATTGATGCGGCAGGGCAGAACACCGGAAGCAGCCTGTAAAGAAGCGGTGGAACGCATCATCAAAAGAAATCCTGCCAAAGCAAAAGATATACAGGTAGGCTTTCTTGCACTCAGCAAGACCGGTGAATACGGCGCTTATGCGTTGCAAAAAGGATTTACCTATGCAGTAAAATCAGGAAAGGAAGAAAATCTGTTCTCTGCAAAAAGTATTTATTAAATTATTATCTATCACAAATAACCAATCATGCCCAAAGCCATCCTTGAAGTCTGTGCCTTTAATATTCAATCCTGTATCATAGCCGAAAAAGCAGGTGCTTATCGCGTTGAGCTCTGCGACAATCCTGTTGAAGGCGGTACGACACCCAGCTACGGCACTATCAAACGCACACGTGAAAGAATTTCCATTAAGCTTTATCCTATCCTTCGCCCCCGTTGCGGCAATTATTATTATGATGAAGATGAACTGGCCATCATCAAACAGGATATTACCGTTTGCAAAGAACTGGGTTGCGATGGCATCTCTGTTGGCGTACAAAAGATCAACGGCGAAATAGATGTAGAAAAACTGAAGCAGTTTGTAGAGTGGGCTTATCCAATGGGCGTTACCTGCAACCGTGCATTTGATGCTACCCCTGATGCATTCCAGGCACTGGAAGATATTATTGCAGCAGGTTGTGAGCGCATTCTTACTTCCGGTCAGAAAAGCGCGGCACCCGATGCAGGTGAACTGCTGGGAAAATTGGTGAAGCAGGCTGGTGATCGCATCAGCATTATGCCCGGTGCAGGGATCAGATCTTCCAATATCAAAAAGCTGATGGAAGAATCCGGTGCTAAAGAATATCACGGTTCTGTAAGAAAAGCGACCATCAACCCAATGAGTTTTTCCAATCCGCAGGTACTTGATTTCGGAAATGTGTATTTACCGGATGAAGAAGAATTGAAAGGTATACTGGCGCAAATGGCTTAAGATCGTTTACTGAAATCTGCCCGGCGATACGCTTACCTTTATATCATGAAAAAGCAAAGCGCCGGCATACTTCTTTATCGCTTCCGCGGCAAAACCGTAGAAGTATTGCTTGTGCATCCCGGCGGCCCTTTCTGGAAAAATAAAGACGCTGGCGCCTGGAGCATTCCGAAAGGAGAATATGACGAAACAGAAGATCCTCTTACAGCAGCCATACGGGAGTTCAGGGAAGAAACCGGAGAAGCAGTCAAGGGATCTTTCCTGCTACTTTCTCCTGTAAAACAAAAATCCGGTAAATGGGTGCATGCCTGGGCATTGGAAAGCGAACTGGATGAAACAAAGGTCCATAGCAACTACTTTGAAATGGAATGGCCGCCCAAATCAGGCAAACAGCAATCTTTCCCGGAGATAGATAAAGCAGCATGGTTCAGCCTGAAAGAGGCCAGGGAAAAAATAAATCCAGGGCAATCGGGTTTACTGAACGAACTGGAGGGCCTGTTGCGATAATGATAATATCAGTTAAAGTAAAAGTTAACGTTCCGAAACTGGCGTGCCGGAAAGAGTAATGGGATATCTTTGCCCCATGGACTTCAATCCCCGCAATAATGTGGTAAGATTGTGTGCCAGGGGCATGAATGAAGAGGCACTGGGTAACCTGGAGACTGCTTTCCAGTTGTACCTGGAAGCCTGGGAAAGAGCTATATCCGATTTTGAAAAATTTACAGCAGCACATTCACTCGCCCGCCACCAGGAAGAACCGCATGAATGTTTATACTGGAATGAACAGGCTTTGCAATTCGCTCTTCGCATAGATGAAGAAACTTCGAGAGAACACCTCCCTTCCATTTATCTCAACATCGGCAAATCATACGAAACGCTTCACAATTTTTCCAAAGCCCGCCAAAATTACCAGCTTGCTGCGGCGTTCATTCAATACCTCCCCCATGATGAACATGGAAGAACAGTGCGTGCAGGAGTGGAAGCAGCACTCGTAAGAATGGACGCAACGTTTTAAATTTATTTTCCCCTTATCTTCGCGCGCTCTATTAGCCATGGACCAACAAGCCGACCAACTTTTTATCCAACCCTCTACCCTGCCAGGCGCCGGTATGGGGTTATTCACCAATATTGAGATCCCAAGAGGAGCACTGATCATCGAATACCTCG
>CBHEUU010000783.1:0-2410 GCA_965990355.1 uncultured Chitinophagaceae bacterium | reverse complement strand
TAGCGGAAGTATATAACAGGATCAATCCGGGTAAGATGGATCGGGATGCAGAATTGTTTTTATAACTGCTTATACTTATCGCTTCAGTAAGTGTGTCTTCACCTGCATCAACCCTTTTGTTTGGATAGTGCTGCTTTGTAGGCATTCAGGCATCGCTCCCTTGCCAATTCATGCGCTACGATAGGCTTGGGGTAAGTTATCTCTTCAAACTCCGGCACCCATTTCCTCACGTACTTAAATTCCGGATCAAACTTCCTGGTCTGAATATAGGGATTAAATATGCGGAAATATGGAGCGGCATCACAACCCGTACCTGCTGCCCATTGCCAGCCACCATTATTAGCTGCCAGATCGTAGTCGAGCAACTTCTTTGCAAAATAGGCTTCGCCCCAGCGCCAGTCAACCAGCAGGTGCTTGCAAAGGAAGGACGCAGTGATCATGCGTACACGGTTGTGCATAAACCCGGTTTCATTCAGTTCGCGCATACCGGCATCCACAATGGGATAACCGGTTTGGCCATTGCACCATGCAGAGAACTCTTCCTCATTATTTCGCCAGCAAATATTGTCATACTCAGGCTTGAATGCCTGCGCCACCACCTGCGGAAAATGCCAAAGAATCATTTGATAAAACTCGCGCCAGATCAGTTCGTTCAAAAAGGTATCGCTCAGAGCCCTGGCTTCCAGTGCAAGTTCCCTGATGCTGATAGTGCCAAAACGCAGATGCACGCTCAATCCTGATGTGCCGTGAAGCGCAGGAAAATCCCTTTCTTGATGATAGTTCCTGATCGTTTCCTTCTTCCAGTCGGCCGAAGGAAAAGGCTTAGAGACCGGCTTGAAATCCATCGACTCAAGCGACGGAATACTTTTGGGGTGATGTTGAAAGAAGTTATGGTAGAAAGGGATGCAAGGATATGACCGGAGATAAAATTCATTCAGCATAGCCTTCCATTTCCTTGAATAAGGTGTAAAAATGGAATAAGGCGTTCCGTTATCCTTAAGCATTTCACTTTTTTCAAAAATTACCTGATCTTTGTAAGAGTGAAAGGGCACACCGGCTTCTTTTAGAAAATGGGCTATTTTCTGATCACGATCGCGTGCATATGGCTCATAGTCGCTGTTAGTAAACACATTTTCCACTTTGTAATCCTGGAGGATTTGCCGAAACATTTCTTCCGGAGTACCATATCGTACATCAAGAGTTGATCCCGTTTTTTCAAGCTCCTGTTGCATATGCAGGAGTGCTTCATGAATGAATTCTACTCGCCTGTCCTTACGCTCTTCAAGTTCATCCAGTATATGACGGTCGAAGATAAAAACAGGCACAACCGGCTTTCCGGCCTTTAAAGCATAATAAAGTGCAGCATTATCATTGAGCCGGAGGTCACGGCGAAACCAGCAAATATTTACCGGAGATCTCATAAAATGGATATTATACCTCCCAGGCTGTTTGAATAATTTCCTGGTAGATTTTCCGGCACAGCTGATTGGCGAACGGTTTATTATCAAAACGGCCTACCCAGCGGAGGCCCTGCATCGCATTAGTCAGGAACAACTCATCTGCTTCCATCAGTTGTTCCGGCGTGATCACTGTCTCTTCTAGTCGCCAGCCTGCACTCCGTATTTTTTCTATTAAATATTTTCTCATCACTCCGTCTACCGCACCCTGCCCATCTGAAGGAGTAAAGAACACAGCATTCTTTATAAGAAAAATGTTGGCAATAGTAGTATCGGCCATATTTCCATGGATATTGAGAAGTAGGCAATCATCCCACTGCTGCTGCCTGGCAAAACGCGCGGCCATAGTATAAGGCAAATAATTGGCCGATTTGAGACCCGAAAAAATATCGGTGCTTTTTCTTGCATGTGGATAGATACCCAACACCAGCCCTTTTTGATTGAGCTCATTCATGGATGGGTTTGCCGGCCATGATTCGATAAGATAATGAAGATGGTCGTTTTCCTGCTCATAAACACCACCCTCACCGCGCGAAATCGAAACACGGATTCTTGCAAGCTCCCCGCAACGGTTTTTATTACAAAGAGAAATAATATCTGTTCGCAGCTTCTCAGGAGTAAGAAAGGGGGGAAGATTAAATTCAAGCAGCCGAAGCCCCTTATATAACCGTTGCATGTGAAGATCGAAGAGCGGAAGCTGCCCCTTCACCATTTTAATGGTCTCGAAAAGGCCGTCACCATAACGATAACTTTTATTGTCCGGCAGCAAGACCGGCTTCCCGGCTGGCAAAATATTTCCATCGAAACAGATATACATACGGTTAACTAATAATTGTAAAATAAAGGAAAACCTTCGTTCACCGCTCACAAACAAAAAACCGTTCCTGAGGAACGGTTTTACTAAGCAATTAGTTCATTTATCAGGGTTAACCCTGTTCTACCAAACCGGCTTT
>CBHEUU010000782.1:0-2414 GCA_965990355.1 uncultured Chitinophagaceae bacterium | reverse complement strand
GTTTGCTGCAATATGGCCACCAGCCTATGTTGACAGGAAATGGTTATGGGTTGCACTTGCTGCATATGCATTCGACTGGATATTCAGTTTTACCATGCAAATACCTGTTCAGCTCGAGTTGGAGAAAAGAAAAGACCTTAGCTTAATAGATGAACTGCTGAGTACAAACTGGTGGCGCTTTGCGGCCGATACCATTCATATTTGCATCGTGCTTTTTATCCTTTGGAAATTGCTGGAAAAATTGCGCCGTGCTATTTCGTGATAAATCCTTCACTTATCATTTTCTTATAAATAGTTTTTGATACATCATCTGTTAATCTCTTCACTCCGCCGGGATCGGTGGTTTCTGTTAATGAAGTCCAGATGATCTTATCCTGTTTGATGGAGTATACATTCGTTTCAACAGAATAGGATTTTGTGGTTGAATAGCGGTCAGGAGTTTGATAATATGCCCAGCCTCTTCTGTAATAACCACCGAACGAGCGGTAATAAACAGGGTAGGTGCTGAAAGTGCCGGGAGTGTATGACACTTCTTTATCTACATCGATAAGACGCATGGTAACCGCACCGTCAAAGCCATCTTTTCTCAACCGGTCCCTTATTTCATCTTCGTTGAATTTTTTCAGATCATCACCCAGGTAACTGTAGGATACCACTGCTTTTTCTTTAAGCATGGAGGCCATCTGGTCTTCTGCAATCCTACGGCTTGCTTCATCTTTAAGGAAAGCAACTACCAATACCTTGTTTAATTTTTCCAATGAAACCGAAGTGTCCGGATCCCTCCAGCTTGAAGAGATGCGTGTGGAACTACAGGAGGTAATGATTAAGCATGCTGCTAAGGCAGCCAGGGTCAGCATCTTTTTCATAAGTGGTTTTTATTGTAGTAAAAATTTTACAGGAAACGGGTGGGGCTTAATAGATGCAGGTAGGGATTTGAAAGATGGTAATGAAAAATACAATCATTTTCCGGATTTGCAAAAAAAAACCAAATACCAGAATAAGGTCAAACGATAAATTCTTTATCTTTTAATAATTTCCAAACAAAAGCTAACGTATTGTACAATGCTGAAAACAAAATTTTATTCGATTATTGCCATCTGTATTCTTTTAATAAACTGTGAAGCGTATTCACAGCAAACAGACCAAGCCAGAGATAGCATTGATAAAAAAGTAAAAGCGCTTCTTGTCAGAATGACGCTCGATGAAAAGATCGGTCAATTGAATCAATATACCAGCGATGCATCAGCTACAGGACCTGTCACTCCTTCCGGCACTAAACTGGAAGAACTATCAAATGGCATGGTCGGTTCTATGTTAAATGTAAGCGGTGCTAAGTTCACCAAAGAGATGCAGGAAATTGCGCTGAGGTCGAGGCTTAAAATTCCTTTGCTTTTCGGAATGGATGTAATCCATGGGTTCCGTGTCACTTTTCCTATACCACTTGCTGAAGCTGCGAGCTGGGACCTGGAAGCGATAGAGAAGTCGGCAAGAATTGCTGCAACGGAAGCTTCCGCTTCCGGTATCCACTGGACGTTTGCTCCCATGGTTGATATCGCCCGTGATCCACGTTGGGGCCGCGTAATGGAAGGCGCAGGTGAGGACACCTATTTAGGATCATTGATCGCCGGTGCCAGGGTGAAAGGATTCCAGGGAAAAGGTTTGGGCAACCTTGACGCGGTGATGGCATGCGCAAAACATTTTGCAGCTTATGGTGCTGCTATCGGCGGAAGGGATTACAATAGTGTAGACATGAGTGAGCTGAGCTTATGGCAAACCTATCTGCCTCCTTTTAAAGCTGCCGTAGATGCGGGTGCTGCCACATTCATGAACTCGTTTAATGATCTGAATGGTATTCCGGCTACAGGCAACAGTTATCTTCAAAGGGATATACTAAAAGGAAAATGGGGATTCAAAGGTTTTGTGGTAAGCGATTGGGGTTCTATTGGTGAAATGATCCAGCATGGATATGTAAAAGATAATTATGAAGCGGCGGAAGTGGCCATCGAGGCCGGGAGTGATATGGATATGGAAAGCCGTTCTTATATCCATAATCTGAAAAAACTTGTGCAGGATGGCAGAGTGAAGGAAGATCTTATTGATGATGCTGTTTACCGGATCCTGTATAAAAAATTTGAATTGGGTTTATTTGATGATCCTTATCGCTTCAGCAATGAACAAAGGGAAAAGGAAACATTGAATAAAACTGAATATCAGCAAGCCGCAAGGGAGATGGGGAAGAAAAGCATTGTGTTACTGAAAAATAAAAATAACCTGCTTCCCATATCCTCTTCTGTTAAATCCATTGCGCTTATAGGCCCGCTGGTGAAAGCAGATAAAGTACTGAAAGGGGGATGGTCCATTGATTGGGGTGCAGGAGAGAAGCCGGTTACTTTATGGGAGGGGATTAAGCAACA
>CBHEUU010000781.1:0-2421 GCA_965990355.1 uncultured Chitinophagaceae bacterium | reverse complement strand
GGCAAGCTGAATGCATCTTATGATTACAAATTAGGTAAAAACTCAGCCACATTTAAAATGGGTGGCAAGGTGAAAAGAATGCATAATACAAGATGGCGCCCAGAAACAACCCTGGTAAGCAATTTCACTGGTGATGCTGCTATTGGTAACTTAACCAATTTCTCTGGAAACCCGGAAGTGTCTGCCAATTTGCTTGATGGTGCTACTAATTTTGGCCTTGGAGTAGATAAGAATAAAACCATTTCCTTCTTTGACCAACACAAAGATGATCCTGCTTATTTCACAACAAATGAACCTGCAACCCGTGGTACGATCGATGGTTATTACTATGATGCGATTGAAACAGTTACCTCCGGTTATATGATGAATCGTATCCAGTTTAACCGCTGGATGCTGATCGCTGGATTGAGGGTAGAGCATACAGATGTTGATTACAAGGGTAATATCATCACACTTGGTGATGATGATGTATGGGAATCCACTACGCCTACTCAAAAGAAGACAAGTTATACTAAGTTCCTTCCCAATTTGCAGGCTAAGTATGATATCAACAAATCTACACTGATCCGTGGAGCTGTTACGTTTGGTTATTCACGGCCTAATTTCGTTGATCTTGTTCCTGGCCGTGTGATCAGCATATTGAGTGAAATCGTTACGGATGGTAACCCGGAATTGAAACCAGCATTCTCTACCAACTTTGATTTGATGGCTGAGAAATATCTTTCCAACCTGGGTATCCTGTCTGCCGGCGTTTTCTATAAGAAGATTGACAAATTCCAGTATCAGAGTGAAACCCGTATTACCGGTAATGAGTTTCCCGGAGCGGATGGATACATAGATTGGAGATACAGGCAGATCCTGAATGGCGATGCAGCGAATGTATTTGGTGTTGAATTGAACGCCCAGGCAAACCTGACTTTCCTGCCCGGTTTCCTGAAAGGGTTCTCTGTATTAGCCAACTATACCTATTCTCATTCCAGCGCAGATGCTCAGTTCCGCAAAGATCTACGTCTGCCAGGTCAGGCAACACATACAGCCAATGCATCATTGTCCTATGGATGGAAAGGTTTAACTGTGCAGGGTAATCTGAACTATAACGGCTCTTATACTGCTATACTTGGAGCCGATGATCAGCAGGATATTATTCAGGCCGGCCGGGTACAGATCGACGCCAACGCCTCTTACCGCATCAACAAAAGATTTACAGTTTATGCAGAAGCGCAAAACCTGACCAATGCCCCACAAAGAATTTATTTTGGTGAAGAAGACCGTCTCTATCAAAAACAATTCTATTCATTCTGGGGACGTGCAGGTATAAAATTCAGACTCTAACCTTAAGAGGCGGAGGAGTAACAAGCCTCTTCCGCCTCTTCCACCTACTTATTCATGAAAATATTCAGAATAAAACATAAACCAAATGACAGATTTTGTAGCAGATCAGTTGAAAGTACGTATTTATGAAGACAGGATCACTATGGGCACAGATGCTGCGAAGATGGCAGCGGACAGCATCAGTCTCTTGTTGAAACAGAAAGAAACCGTGAACATCATTTTTGCCGCTGCTGCTTCACAGAATGAATTCCTTGAATCATTCATCAAGCAGGATATTGAATGGCAGCGTGTGCAGGCTTTCCACATGGATGAATACATCGGATTGCCGGAAAATGATCCTCAGCTCTTTGGAATTTTCCTGAAGAAAAGATTATTCGACAAAGTGCCTTTCCGCCAGGTTTTTTACCTGAACGGGCAAGCCCCCGATCCTGAAGCAGAATGCGAAAGATATGCAGCCCTGCTTCGTGAGCACCCGGTAGACATTACCTGTATGGGAGTTGGGGAGAACACGCATCTTGCTTTTAATGATCCGCATGTTGCGGAATTTAATGATCCGAGGCTGGTGAAAATAGTGGATCTTGATGAAGCCTGTAAGCAACAACAGTTAAACGAAGGATGTTTTAATGATGTAAGCGAGGTGCCCGTGTATGCCTACACACTTACAATCCCTGCGTTGTTAAAAGCCAGCCATATTTTTTGCATGGTACCCGGCGCTGCCAAGGCTCAGGCTGTTTATCACACTTTAAAGAGTGAGGTAACCGAGCAATATCCTTCCACCATATTAAGAAAACATGCAGGTGCATGGCTTTTCCTGGAAAAAGAAAGCGCCGTCAAAATAATAGAAGAAGCAAAACAATTGTCACCCCTCAATTATTAATCTGAAAAATTATAATTATGCAGGAAACAACAGTGAGTGATTTATCAAAGTTCCATAAGCTGGTTTCCGATTTGTTCCGCTGGCCTACATCAGCAGCAGAATGGGAGCAATACCGTCTTTCGAAAGAGCAGGTGGAATTTTATAATGAGTATGGTTATGTCAGCAATATCAAATTGCTTGATGAATGGCAGATTGATAAACTGAATGCAGAG
>CBHEUU010000780.1:0-2425 GCA_965990355.1 uncultured Chitinophagaceae bacterium | reverse complement strand
TTTTGTTCGGGACGTAGCGCAGCCCGGTAGCGCACTTGCATGGGGTGCAAGGGGTCGCTAGTTCGAATCTAGTCGTCCCGACTTTAACTACAAAGTGAAAAAGGCGCTCGTAATTACAAAATTGCGAGTGCCTTTTCTATTAGTTATATAACGCGGCTTTTCTGCTGAAACTATAATATACGCTCCTTCCCCATTCTCAGCCTTGCCCCGTTTCCCGTCGCTGTCCAAATACCAGTCATCATTTACTACAGATGACCACTATCAAAGCCGCAGTTGACCGCCATCATAACCAGCCATCCCTCCCCCGTCTATTTTTGGGTAAACCAATTATCATGCAAACCCTTAATCATTATTCCCCGCAACTCAATGATATGTTGCCCGTGCAGCCCGCTGTCTCAATACTGCTGCCATTTGAACCTCAATTGCGGTCAAAAACGGAAATACAGATACAGTTGGATACTGCTGTTGATAGTGTGAGCGCACAGATAGAACGGCAGTTTGACAACGACCGGGGTGAAATGGTTTTGCAGAAACTAAAAAAGCTTATCCGTCAGCTCAACTACAATACTTTCAAAAAAAGTGTGGTCATCTGTGTATCACCGGTATTTGAAAAAATAATGTATCTGTCATTTCCTGTTGAACCACGAGTGCATGTCGATACCAGTTTCCATATACGGAACATTGTTTCCGCAAGGAAAGAAGACAGGTCCTTCCTGTTGGTTAACCTGAGCCGATATGCCACAAGCATATATTTGGGTGATGAACATTCGCTCACCAGGCTGAACAAGAATACACGCGGACAGGCCAGCCTCTTTCCCGTATCCTCATTTCCGCAACACGAATCATTTACCGACCGCAATGATCTGCGCGAAGAATTGCTCGAAAAATTCCTTCGTCAGACAGACCAGGCATTGCAGCTATTATTGGTTTCCTACCCTCATCCCGTCTTCATCACCGGCAGTCCAAAGATTATCGGCCAGTTTCAAAAACTGTCGAAACAGTCAAAAAATATTGTGAAGTGTATACACGGTCATTTTGCCGACTCGCCTTTGCATACATTGAAAGAAATAGTTCAGCCTGCTTTGCAGGAATGGCAAATGATGAAATTAAAAGAGCTGCGGCAGAAACTTGACACCGCAGCTGACAAAGGCCGGTTGGCTATTGGAATACGTGATGTTTGGAAACAAGCCAAAGCTCATAATGCCAGTTTGCTGGTAGTAGAAGAAGACTTCTCTCCTGCTGCTATCCTGCAGCCTTTGAAAGAAGGGAATTATAACAGCTACACGCTTGTCAGCAATACAGTGGATGATATTATTGAAAAGGTACTGGACGCTGGTGGTGAGGTCAAAATAGTAGAACCTGGTAGCCTCTCCGGATATAACCCTATTGTATTGATCGAACGCTATTGTCCCCTGTCACAATCCTGATAAACTAAAACACCATCTCCCACCCTCATACAAAAATATGATCACCATGGAAGCCCTTATCGCCCTCTACAGCGAAACAAACAAAAATGACATTGCCAAAGTTGGTGGTAAAAATGCCTCTCTCGCAGAGATGTATAATAAGCTATCAGAAGCTGGCATTAATGTGCCGGAAGGAATAGCAGTAACATCGTTTGCTTTCCAGGCTTTTCTCACCCATAACGCTCTGCACACGCCTTTAGCTGAATTAATGAATGGATTGGATAGGAAGAATTATTCAAACCTCTCGGTTATCGGAGCAAGCGCCCGTCAACTGATACTTTCCGGTACTTTCCCGATTGCACTGGAACATGCAATTATCACTGCATACCAGCAACTAACTGCTAACGAAGATTCACCGGTCGCAGTACGAAGCAGCGCTACGGCAGAAGATCTTCCCAATGCAAGTTTCGCAGGGCTTCACGAATCTTATCTGAATGTAACAGGTAAAGAGGCAGTGCTGGATGCCGTACGCAAATGTTATGCATCATTATATACGGATCGTGCGATCAAATACCGTGAAGACAATGGCTTCGCACATGCAAAGATCTCTTTGTCCGCAGGCATTCAGAAAATGGTCCGCAGCGACCTGGGTTGCGCTGGTGTTGCATTCACACTTGAACCCGAATCCGGGTTCCGCGACCTCATCCATATCAGCGGCCTTTGGGGGCTTGGTGAAAATATTGTACAAGGAACCGTCACGCCGGATGAATTCTTTATATTTAAGCCAACACTTCGCGCCGGCAAAAATCCGGTGATACAAAAGAAACAGGGTAGCAAATTGATGACGATGGTCTTCTCATCACCCGGTGAAAAGGATCCAACTAAAAACATAGCTACCGATCCCGAAAAGGCCAATACATATGTGCTTCACCAAGATGAGATCATTCTACTGGCACAATGGTGCCTGAAGATCGAAGAACATTACGGATGCCCGATGGACATTGAATGGGCAAAAGATG
>CBHEUU010000779.1:0-2435 GCA_965990355.1 uncultured Chitinophagaceae bacterium | reverse complement strand
TATCAAGAGCAATAAAAACACCTACGCCTACAAACTGGAAGGTTATGATAAAGACTGGCTGTACACCAGCACTCCTTCCGCAAACTATACCAATCTTCCTTCCGGAGATTTTACCTTCCTCGTAAAAGGCGCCAATAATGATGGTGTATGGACGGATGCGATCAGCATTAAAGTAAATGTGTTACCACCGTTCTGGCTCACCTGGTGGGCTTATAGTTTATATGCACTTGCTATCGGCGGCATCGTATTCCTGGTATTGCGCTATTTCTTCCTTGGCGCATTGTTGAAAAAAGAAGAAGAACTGCACCAGGTGAAACTGAACTTCTTTACCAATATCTCTCATGAAATCAGGACACACCTTACATTGATCATGGCGCCGGTGGAACGGATGCTGGAAACAGAAGATACCAGTAGTTTTTTCAGGCAGCAGCTCAATTCTGTAAAGCAGAATGCCAACAGGTTGTTGAAACTGGTAAGTGAACTGATGGATTTCCGCAAAGCAGAAACAGGCAATTTCAAGCTCATCATTCATGAACATGATCTGATCCCGTTCCTGGAAGATGTGTATAACAGCTTCCGGGATATTTCTATTAAAAAAAATATCACCACATCATTTATTTATGATGGCGGGGCGCTTCCTCTTTATTTTGACAGCGAACAACTTGAGAAAGTATTTTTCAACCTGATGACCAATGCGATCAAGTTTACCCCGGAGAACGGGCATATATGGCTGCAGGTAACGGAGAATGAAAAAGAAGTGACCATTACTGTTACAGATGATGGAAGAGGCATTGCACCGGAATACATTGATAAAGTGTTCACCAATTTCTTCCAGGTAGATGATCATGGTTTGCAAAACACCGGTTATGGTATTGGCCTGGCTTTATCCAAAAACATTGTTATCCTTCATAAAGGAACCATCCAGGCAGAAAGTGAAACAGTCCCGGGAACAGGAAATAACCGCACCAGCTTTATTGTTACCCTGCAGAAAGGAAACAAACACTTCGGCCAGGAATTGCTGAAAGGTGCGAAGGAGCTGAGCCATGAAGAACTTGCAGGTCAGCAAACCGCCGGGGCCCTGAATAAGTTACCCGAACTCACATCAGCTTCCAGGAGCCAGGCTTCCATTCTTATTGTGGAAGACAACCCTGAACTGAGAACCCTGATCAGGGAAACTTTCAGCAATCATTACCAGGTGCAGGAAGCAACAAACGGAGTGGAAGGATTGGATATCGCTACCAGTCAATTACCCGATCTCATCATCAGCGATGTGATGATGCCAAAGATGGATGGAATTGAATTGTGTTATCGTTTAAAAACAGATGAACGAACGAGTCATATACCCGTGATCCTGTTAACAGCCAAAAGCACGCAAAGCGACCAGGTGACTGGTTTGGAAACAGGAGCTGACATGTATCTCACGAAACCTTTCAGCACCAAAATTCTTGAACTGAATGTAAGAAACCTGCTGGCGGCAAGAGAACGGCTGAGGCAATTGTTCCTTCAGCAGGTGAGTACTTATAATGTTATTACCGATTCCGACCCTGTTAAATTTCCAGCTTTGAACACTGTTGAACAGGAATTTCTCCAGAAAGTGATCCAGATCGTTGAAGAAAATATGGACAACCCGGATTTCGGAGTGGATATGCTTTCACGAAAAGTAGCCATGAGCGCGCCGGTGTTGTACAAAAAAATAAAAGCAGTAAGCAAAATGTCGGTGAATGATTTTGTGAAATCATTACGCCTTAAAAAAGCAGCGCAACTGCTGCAGGAAAAACAAATGACCGTGTATGAAGTGGCGTATGCCGTAGGCTATAACGACCGGAAATATTTCAGCCAGGAATTTAAAAAACAATTCGGGAAAACGCCCAGTGAGTACTCACAGGATACGAATACCATTCTTTAAAAACTTTAAACTCATAAATCACCATCTATGTCCACCCGCAGAAAATTCCTGCAGCAATCATTAATGAGCTCAGCAGGTTTGCTTGCAGCCAATGAAATATTTGCATATAAAACTGCTTTGCCTTCTGTTAAAGCAACCCAGCCAATTGTTATTTCCACCTGGGATTTTGGTAAAGCTGCCAATGCCGCCGCATGGAAAGTGCTTGAAAAAAACGGCCATACACAGGAAGCAGTGGAAGCAGGCGTGCAAGTTCCGGAAGGCGATCCTGGCATCCGCAGTGTGGGTTATGGAGGTTTGCCCGACCGTGATGGCCGCGTTACACTGGATGCATGCATTATGGATGAACAATACAACTGTGGTTCAGTGATGTGCCTTGAATATATCAAGCATCCTATCTCTGTAGCGAGATTGGTGATGGAGAAAACCCCGCATATTGTACTGGCTGGTGAGGGAGCTTTGCGTTTTGCATTGGCGAATGGATTCAAAAAAGAAAACCTGCTGACACCTGAGAGTGAAAAGTACTGGCGCG